>JBJFAP010000057.1:0-3301 GCA_051887975.1 Alphaproteobacteria bacterium
AAACAATTTTTACACATAATTTTCTCCTTTAATCCGGCAATAAAATATAACCCTTTCCGCGCACCGTTTGCAAATAACGCGGTTTTTTCCAATCTTCCTCGATTTTTTTGCGCAAACGATTGACTTGAACATCAATACTGCGTTCATTTTGTATTTGCATCTGTTCCGACAATTCTTCACGAGAAATTTCTTGACCGATACAAGAACAAAATTTTTGAAGCAATTCGATTTCAGCAGGCGTAAGCGATACTTGCTTACCATCTGTTTGTAAAGATTTATGTTCTTTATCATAAACAAATTTACCCATCTTTATAAAGGTTTCTTTTTGCTTTTGATTCAACGCATCTGTTCTTCGAAAAATACTTGCTATCCGCAACAATAACTCTTTAGGCTCAAATGGTTTAGGCAAATAATCATCTACACCGCTTTCCAAACCTGTAATGCGATTATTGACATCTCCCATAGCCGTCAACATCATGATTGGCGTTTGAACACCGTCTTCACGCAATTTTTTTGCAAAATCAAACCCGTTTTGATGCGGCATCATCACATCCAATATAAGCATATCAAAATTAAAGTTTTGCATCAATTCTGTTGCTTGTAAAGGATTTTCGGCTTCGCAAACAATAAAATCATTTTGGTTCAAATAACGATGCAACAATTTACGCAACCTGTTATCATCATCCACAACCAAAATGTGTTTTTTTTCCATCAAAGTGCCTCTATCATTGTTTTTAATTCATTACCGCGCACACCGCCATCACCGGTCAAATGCGTATTTAAAATTTCAGAAATTGCTTGAATATGTTTTTCGACAGCTTCCATTTGTTCTTCATCAAAACAAGGCTGTTTTTCAATATATCGACACAAATGATTTCCAATGTCTGTTACAAGATCATAGCCGAAAGTCGCCCCCTGACCTTTCATATCATGCGCAATTTTAAAAACTTCGTTCATCATCACATCAAGACGTTTTTCTTTTTGAGTCTGTTGCGCCTTTATATAGGCATTTTTCAAATTTTGTAAATCCGATTGCACCCAAACTTCATAATCTTTTGCAAGATTATTCAACACTTCCATCGCTTTTTCATATTCAGTTAAATCAACCATCCTTTTTCCTTTAATAATCCCTTAACTGCAATCGAGATGGAGCAAACAATGCCAAAGATATCAAACCGATTGTTGCAAAAAGACGTGCTGTCCGCTTTGAATTTGTTTCCATGTCTTTGCCTTTCATTTGATAAAATGATAGCATAAACAGGCTCTCTGTCAAGTGTTTTTCGTACTATATTCCCAAAAACTATTCTTTCTTGCTAACGATGACCATGGCTTCACGCAAAACTCTGTCGCCACCGATTTTATATCCTTTTTGCCATTCTTGAACAACTGTTCCTTCTTCTTTTGTGTCATCAACGACTTGCTGAATTGCCTTTTGCGTATTCGGATCAAAGGGTTTTCCGACTGATTCGATAACACTCACTCCGTTTTTATCCAAAGCATGAATCAGCTGCTTTTGTGTCATTTGAACGCCTTCCAATAAACTTTTGATGAAAGCATTATCCTTTAATTCCTCAGGGACAGGCTGTGCCAATGCACGTTCCAAATTATCCGCAACGGGCAATAAGTCCAATGCAAAATCCGAAATGGCAATTTTGGCATTTTTTTCAATTTCATTTTGACACCGCTTTTTTATATTTTCCATTTCTGCATAAGTACGCATAAATTTGTCGCGCATTTGTTCTGCTTCCTTACGCAAGGCGTTTATTTCTTCATTTTCGGCATTTTTTTTCACTTCTGCCGTTTGTTTTTTTCCATCATTTTGATGATTTTTTGCTTCTTCTTGAAGCTTTTTTTCTTCTTTAACTTGATTTTTTTCCATAATTGTTCTATCCTTTTGTTTAAATTAATTATCTTTATATGTAGGAAAGATATAAACTTTTTGCAAGTGTTTTTTAAAAAAAGGATTAAAATGCGTCAAAATAACAGAGAAAATAATCAATTACGCCCTATCAATATAGAGTTAAACACAAACAAATGGGCGGAAGGATCTTGTTTAATCAAGTGCGGTGATACACAAGTCATGTGTACAGCCAGTTTAGAAGATAAAGTTCCTGCTTGGGTAAAAGGTACAGGTTCAGGTTGGGTGACGGCAGAATACGGTATGTTGCCGCGTTCGACTGAAACCAGAATGGACAGAGAATCAAAAAAAGGTCAATCCGGCAGAACACATGAAATCCAACGCCTCATCGGACGTTCTTTACGTTCCGTTGTTGATTTAAAAGAAATGGGTGAAATATCCGTCAAAGTCGATTGCGATGTCATTCAAGCGGACGGAGGCACACGCACAGCTTCTATTACTGGTGGTTTTGTGGCACTTTATTTAGCTATGGAAAAATTAGTTGAAATGCACAAAATTTTTGCAAATCCGATCAAAGACACCGTAGCGGCAATTTCTTGCGGGATTATCAATGGCGAAGCAATGTTGGATTTGGATTATGCGGAAGATTCAAATGCTTGGACAGATTCGAACTTCGTCATAACGGGCAAAGGCGGCTTGGTTGAAATTCAAGGAACAGCCGAACACAATCCGTTCTCACAGGAAGAGCTGTTAACGCTTTTAGGATTGGCTCAAAAAGGTTGTGATGAATTAAAAACGATGCAGAAAACTTTATTGAGGTTAAAAGATTAAAATGGAAATTGTTTTTGCTTCCCATAATCAGGGAAAAATAAAGGAAATACAGGAACTTTTAAAACCTTTTGATGTTGATGTTTTATCAGCAGATGATATGCATTTAAAGCAAGCGGAAGAAACTGGCTTGACGTTTTTGGAAAATGCAACATTAAAAGCACAGGCCGGTGCAAAAGAAAGCGGATTACCAACTCTTGCGGATGATTCGGGATTATGTGTTCATGCGTTAAATGATGAACCTGGCATTTTTTCATCTCGCTATGCTAAAAAATGCGGCGGTTATGATCAAGCTTTTGCGGATTTACAAAAAAGACTTGAAGATAAAAAAGATAAATCAGCTCATTTTACTTGTGTTTTAGTGCTGGCATATCCGAATGGAAAAACGTATTCCTTTGAAGGTCGCGTGGATGGCAAAATTGTACCGGCGCAAAAAGGGATAAACGGCTTCGGATTTGACCCTGTTTTTATGCCGGACGGTTATACGCAAACATTTGCAACATTGGGAGAAAAAACAAAAAATCAAATATCTCACAGGGCGCGTGCAATGAAAGCTTTTAGCGAAGAATTAAAAAAGCTCTTGCATTTTACTGAATGATTATCTATATATGGTAA
>JBJFAP010000058.1:0-3278 GCA_051887975.1 Alphaproteobacteria bacterium
AATGCCGCCAATGCCGGATAAAGAATTGCCGCAATGAGCCAACAGGGCATTTACCAACGTATCTGACGGATTGCCAGCCCCCGGATGGACAACCATTCCGGCCGGTTTGTTTATAACAATCAAGTCATTATCTTCATAAACAATGTCCAAAGCAATACTTTGCGGTTTAAGATCGGTATTTTGCGCTTCGGGAATTGTCAAAGTAAATGTTTGGCCCAAAATGACCTTAAAATCCAAATCAAATCGGGGTTCAATACAGCCTTGTTTCATCAAAGAAGCAATGCGTGTTCTTGAAAGGCCGGTTTCTGCCGACAAAAACTTATCTAATCTGCTGCCAACTGAAGTCGGCATAACGGGTTGTGTTGTTATTTTTTGTTCCATAAGTCAATTTATATCACAAGTCAGGTTAAAAAGAAAGCATTTGTTAACGAAAAATTCACTTTCTTTTAGCATAATGGCAACAGGTAAATGCTGCAGGTTTGATAAAATGACAACAAGTGTGAAAACAAAATCTGTTCACCTTTTTATACAAGTGATACTTTTATCATTTGTATTAACGTTGTCTTTGCTCTGTGCGTATCGTCTTTGGGGGCAAAAATCAAACGCGAATTTACCGTTGGCAAATTTTCACCAAACACAAACTCAATTTGAATTGAATTTATCTGAAAACCTGCATCAAATGTTGTCAAAAGTGGTAGGTGAAAATGCCGTAAAAGTAAGCATTCATGCAGATGTGGATTTTGAAGAACAACAAATTACCAAAGAATTTTTGGACGCTTCCACTTTGCCGGAAGAAAGGCAGTTGGATAGTTTTTATGGTTTTTCAAAAAGGACAACTCTTTCTTCTTCGCAAGGAGGACGTATAAAGCGTTTGTCTGTGGCTGTTTTGCTTGATAGTACGCATAAGCAATACACACAAACGCAAAAAGATAACATTCGTTCGCTTGTTCAATCTACGGTAGGATTTGATGCGAGTCGCGGTGATACATTGGACATTCAAACAATGCCGTTTGTCGAAACGTCTGCTTGGCAAGGGGCAACGCTTTCGGCTGTTTTAGCTTTTATCATGATTGTTTTGCTTGTCGTTTGTTTGGGATTTTTGTGGATGAAAAGTATGTCTTTATCCTCTCAGGTTGCAGCATTACCGAAAATTAAACAGCCTGATTTTGTTAATCCTGAAACATTCGGGTTGTTAGGAGCGTCTGCTCAAATAAACGGAAATATTACTTCCGGTATTCGTCAAAATGTTCAGCGGTTAATCAGTGAAAAGGAAAACGAATCGTTGACAGTTTTGCGTTCTTGGTTGTGTCAGGAAGAAGAAAAAGAACCGCAAGAAAACATGATTTATGAAAAATTAACCGGAACACAGAAAGCTGCTGTCTTGATGATGTCTATGGGGGATGAGCTTGCCAAGACATTATTTGCTAAAATGGAAGATGATGAAATTAAGTGTATTTCTTTATCTATGGCGGATTTAGGTATTGTGGACAAGGCTGTCGTTGAACGCGTATTAAACGAATTTGTTGTTCGAATGACGGAAACAAGCGATATCAAAGGCAACTTCCATATTACGGAAAAATTTTTAGAGCAGGTGTTGCCTCAATCAAGACAAAATAAAATTGTTGAAGCAATGCAAGCCCCTGCCGGACAAACAATTTGGGATCAACTTTGTCAGGTGAAAGAAGAATTGTTGGCAGAGTACCTAAAAAATGAATATCCGCAAACAATAGCCGTTGTTTTGTCGCACTTGGAGGCAACTTATGCGGCAAAAGTAATGGCACTGTTGCCGGAAACTTTGGTTATGGATGTTGTGATGAGGATGTTGCATTTGGAAAAAGTCCAAAAGGAAGTCTTGCAAGAAATTGAACAAACAATTAAAACAGATTTCTTGGCAACTTTAAATCGTGTTAAATCCGCAGATCAAGTGGACGGGGTTGCAAACATTTTCAATAATTTGGACAGCCATACGGAAAACAGATTGATGACAGGATTATTTGAACGCAATCGTAATATTGCGGAAAATATTCGTTCTCGAATGTTTACTTTTGAAGATTTGGCTAATTTGGATAGTCAGGCTTTACAAAAAATTTTGCGCGCAACGGACAGAAAACAAATTGCAATGGCTTTAAAGGGAGCTTCGGAAACGTTAAAAGCCGTATTTTTGGAAAATATGTCAGAAAATGCGGGTGTGATGTTGTTGGAAGATATGGATGTTTTGGGTGCTGTACGCGTTAAAGATGTGGACAATGCGCAAACGCAAATTGTCAATATGGCAAAAAAAATGATACAAGACGGTTTGATAGACGTATCTGAAAGAATGGAAACTGAAGGGTTAATTAAATAAAAGGAATATCAGAAAATGAATGAAAAGCAAAAAGAAGCGTTTTTGAAAATGGCAGAAAAGACGATGGGTAATGCAAGGGGCGAAATGTCAGAACTTGCCAGATCGATGGAACCTGTTTTTGATGTGTCTGTTGTGGTCAGTGCTGTCTTGGGAAAAGTCAGTATGCCTATCGGACAATTGTTAAAGATGAGTGAAGGCAGCGTTTTTGAATTGGATAAAAAAGTGGGCGACAGCATTGATATATATGTGAATGATAAATTGGTTGCAAAAGGTGAATTAACAGCTCAAGGTGATCATTTGGGTATTACATTAACGGAAGTTTTAAGGAACGGATAATGAAGAACTATGCTCAATCTTCTTCGTTCTGTATCACTTCGCTTATTGGCTTATTAAGCGTTTGCCTTTTTTTGATGATGATTGTTGTTTTAAATGGCGTGTTTTATCCGTTTGTTTTGCTTTTTTTAACGGCCGCTTCTTTGCTGTCCTTATTGATTGTTTTTTCTTTATCGGATATTGCTGTCGCATTTTATGAAGCCTTAAAATCGTTGTGCTTTGTTCCGGTGAAAGAAAAAAATATTGCCGAAGCAATTATGCACGCATCTGAAATTACTTATACAAATTCTTTATTGTCTTTACAAAAAAATTATTTGCAAATGTATAAAGGATATGATTTTTGGATTACGGGATTGAAGCTGTTATTAGATGGCACTTCTTTGGAACAATGTCAAAAATTGATGCAAAAAAGAATGACATTATCATATAATCGTCAGATGAATTTTTCTTCTGTTTTAGACGTTTTTGCAAAAAATCTATTTATATTTACTTTTTTATGTATCGGTGTTCTTTTTATGATTGAACAAAGCATCAACTTATCGCTTGTGTTGCAGTTAATTTCTTATGGTGTTGTGTTATCTTTTTTTATTTTAAAGCCATT
>JBJFAP010000059.1:0-3272 GCA_051887975.1 Alphaproteobacteria bacterium
TACAGGCTTGCCAGAGATGCTATGGATTCGGGGCTAAATGTTGTGCCGCTGCCCTGTGCAAATGCACTTTTACCGGCATTACAATTATCCGGATTGCCTTCCGACAGATTTTTATTCAATGGTTTTTTATCCACAAAAAAAAGTGCGCGAATGTCTGAATTACAAGAATTGAAAGATATTCCCGCAACATTGATTTTTTATGAATCTCCACACAGAGTGATTGACACTTTATCCGATATGTTAAAAGTTTTTGGAAACAGAAAAGCCGCTGTCGTCCGTGAGCTTACAAAAAAATTCGAGCAAGCTGTACGTGATACATTACAAAACTTGATTGAATTTTACACTCAAAACGGTGAACCTAAAGGTGAAATCGTTATTTTGGTTGACAGAGCCGACAAACAAACACAAAAAAAAGAATTTGATATATGCGCACTTTTAAAAGAAGCTTTTACAAAGACAAGTTCTTTGCGTGATGCGGTTGATATTGTTGTTAAACAAACAGGTCTTGACAGACGAAAAATATATAAACAAGCTTTGGAGTTAAAAGATGAAAAGTAAAGCATTACAGGGGATTGTGTCTTATTTCAAGGGACATTCGGCAGAAAATATCGCGCGGCAATGGCTTGAAAAACAAGGATATCAGTTTATTGCACAAAATGTTAAAACACAACGCGGTACGGGCGCGTGCGAACTAGACCTTGTTATGATGGATAAAAAAGTACTGGTGTTTATAGAAGTTAAAAAAAGAAAAACGACAGAACAAGCAATGCAATCCATTCTACCAAATATGCAAAAAAGATTATACAAGGGTGCTGAAAATTTTTTATCACAAAATCTGCAATATCAAAATGCGGATTGTCGCTTTGACGTCATTTGTTTTGATGAAGAAAATAACATAACTCATTTACAAAATGTCATAGAAGAATGAAAAAATATTTTTGTTTTCTTTTGATTTTTCTGACCGGTTGTACATTCATAGGAACAACTTATAACATCACATCAAAAGTCGGCAGCGTTATTATGGATGAACGCGATATTGCAGATGATTGGACAGATACAAAAATCAATATGAGCATCAGAACTGATTTGGCAAAATCAAAAATCAGCTATGTCATGGACATCGAAATTACCGTTTTTGAAGGAGAAGTTATGTTAAACGGTGCAATCCCGACAATTGAAGACATTGAAAAAATCGTTGAAATTGCATGGCAAATTCCTGAAGTGAAAAAAGTGTATAATGAAATTCGTTTGGATATGCCTTCATCCGTTGCTCAATCAAGTGCAGACGCTTTGATCGCTTCTTCTGTTCGCACACAATTATTGGCGACGGGTGGCATTATATCAGTTAATTACAAAATTACAGTGGATAACGGAAAACTTTATATGATGGGCATTGCCAAAAATCAGGAAGAATTTAACGCTGTTATCAACATTATTCAACAAACAAGCGGTATTTCGGGCATTGTTTCGCACGTTCGTCTTTCTAAAGAAGAATAAAAATGCTTAAAAATTAAGCATATTTAAAAATTTTTTAAAGATTCTAACGAGTTGCGAGATTCAGGAAAATTCTTATTTTCCGAGTCGCATTATAAAAAAACAGCAACGACTCGAAAAATTTTTTTGTTGCAATAAGCGACTCGACCGTTTATAAAAAAATTATTGCTTGTTCACAATAAAGAGGATAAAAATGACACGTAAAATGGTTTTAAGCATAGACGATACATTGTATAAGCGTTTGGAACAACACGCCAGACGAAACGGAGAAACCGTAAATGAGTTTTTTGTCCGCGCCGTTTGTGATGCTTTGGATATGTTTGATGATTTTTATGACAGCGTTGAAAGCGTTGATTCATTTGACGCAAGGCCCTCTGCCCATTTTTTCGGGCACAATTAGACAACCTTTCTTTTATTGGTCAAAAAAGCTTCTTTTTCAAAGGGGCTTTTGAACGCTTGAATATAGTTGCTTTTTTCCAAAAATTCTGATATACTATATGCAGTTTTATTCATATCAAAGGACAGAAAATGACAGAAGAAGAAAAAAATGCACTTTTTGTATTGGAATATTTATTGACCGTAAAGGTTGCAAAAAGAAATAAAGCGTTGGATAAAAAAGACCCGATTTTGGTACACAAAAACAATCGTGAAATTATCGGACTTATACAGAAAATAAACAAATACAGACCTGATCAACATTATTACGGGGCATAAATATGGTACAAAATACAAACTTACCGCACAAAGAAGAATTGATAGCGGCATTAGCTGAAGAACCGCTTGGAAACGGTTCGGAAGCAACTGTTTATAAAATTCACACACGTCCTCAATTTACATTAAGAGTAAGTCATGATTTATCCCATCAGTCTTTATCCAAAAAAATATTAGAAGCAGATTTTATCATTCAAGAAGATATTTTTTCCGGACGCCGTTTCGGACAAACCGTTGCCTATTTAAGCCATCCTGATTTACAGGATTCTTACACAAAAGATCCGCTTATCACAATCAATTATTATTCACCGGGGCACGATTACACCATCGTCAAAAATGGAAAAGAACCACCGACAGAACAAGAAACATTAAGTCGTACAACAGCCATTACAAGAATGCTTGTTGATTCGGAAATTTTTCCGGACAAAGCGTATGATGCTTTATTTGATAAATTAAAGTTTTTATCTTCAAAACAATACACTATTGATGTCGGAAATGATTTGTTTTGCAACACAAGCAACATATTACCATCTGTTCGAGATCATAATTTTTTTATTATTGATATTATACCCTTTATTCCGACAGATTCATTGCGTTTAACACGAAATCCGCCATTTAATCCGAATCATACAAAAGGCTGTAATTCGCCGTTTTTTCTGGCTCGCGGAATGATATACGGGTATGCCCAACACCAACCATTTCACAGCCAAAATTCTGAATTGACGGCATTAAGAACAAAATTACTTCATCGTATTGTTGACGCCGCCTCAAGATCTCGGGTAAGTGAGCAAGGAACATATTTATTTCATGGAACTACGTCTTGGAAAAGAATGCTCGTTCAATTAAATATTCCTCAAGAAGAGCAAACAAAATTACTGAAAAAAATTGATGCAATCGAAGATTTTCAACCTTATCGCGTTGCCAAAAAGATGCCGAAACTCGCCCGCATCGGTGCTTGGTACGTCAACCAACAGTAAAAAAAGATACAGTCGCATAAAAGCAAAAAAGCAGGCTTTTTACTGGTACGCGCCGTTTTGCGCTTATCGGACTGAAATACCAGAAGAATT
>JBJFAP010000060.1:0-3234 GCA_051887975.1 Alphaproteobacteria bacterium
ACCGTTTTTTCTAAAACAGCCGAATTGTTGTCAAAAATCATTTGCAAGTTTTCGCCGGCCAATCCCTCTGTGTAAATACTTAAATCACCGGCAGCCGCTAAATTGTCGTGCGCCAAATCGCCAAACGTTGATGACATTTGCTGCGATTGATTGTATGTCGTGCTTGATGATTTTGAAGAAGAACTGAAAAGACCCATTTATTTCCACCTTTTCCATAAATAAAATCCGAAAAGACCTGCGCCCGTCAGCAATAGCAATTTAAATAATCCGATTTTTCCGCTGTTAGACTGTCCGGATATTACATCACCCAAAATTATATCACCTGTGCTTGCGCTTGCGCTTGATGATGTGTTAAACATATCAAGTGCTCCGACTGTTGCATTTGCATCACGCCATCCAACAATAGAATTGTTTGCTGTTTCACCAGAAGCATTATCGGTATTTGTTGCACTGCCATCTGCCATTTTTGACCTCTAATACAATTTAAAAATTTTGCCCAAAACAAGACCACCGACGCAAGCCGCCGAAACAATAGCGAATTTATGCCAAAATTCGCGATCATCTTGCTTCGCTTGTTGTCCGGTGTATAATTCGGCTTGTGATTGTGCGGCTTTGCTGCCATATACGGAATTTAATGCAGTTTCACCCAAACCGCCGACCGTTTCAAGCAAACTTTCCCACCAAGATTTTTCAGACATTTTATTTCCTTTCTTTGTTATATTCAGGGGCGGGGTTGACGCCCCTAAAGGAGAAAAAATTATTCGTTAACAGCTTGAACCATTTGTAATGGCATATTCTTTACAGAAATTGCCAACAAATTGTACACGCCGTCAGTCGGTTTAGTTGAAAAATTTGTTTTGAAACGTAAATCTGTCACGCCATTCATCGGCAAAACGCCGCGAGCAGAACCGTCCGAGAACAAATAATTGAAGTATCCGGCAACATTTTTGAAGCCGCGAGCTTGTGAAACATATTGCATAACTTCAGTTGATACTTCATCGATCACATTTGCACCGTTCATTGTACATTCACCAGTTGCAATCTTGCCACCGCCATTGTCTGCCAAAACAGCCAAATATCCGTCATTTGTATCGCGTGGCATTGTATCAACCGTTGAATAACCGGTTGTCGCCATATTTTGCGGATAGTTAATGACTTTGATATATGAACCAATCGTTGAATTGAAGTCGCGTCTTTCTGTTAAGAATTGACAATCTGTCACGCCGGTTGTTGCTGCGTTGCAATAAACTTGAACTTGAATTGTCTGAATGTTTTGACAACCCCAAGCGAAAAAGTCCTTATTTTGATTTTGTTTCATCATCAAACGGCCAATATTCAAAGAAACTGTATTTGTCAAAGCGTCTTCTTGAACCTGATTGCCCAAAAATGCGAAAACGTCGTACAATTGTGATAAATTGCAGTTAATTACTTGTTCACCATTAATTGCCAATGCAACTTTGCCAATTGCGGCAATGATATTTGTTTTTGTCGCGGCTGCTCCGTTGTTTGTGAACTTCAAAATCAAATCGTCAATTGTTGCAAATGACGGAATGGTTGTTGTGATAACAGCCCCAGCTGATACTGGTTTTGTATCGTGTACATGTACTTTTTTGATTTGAGACATAGTAAATCCCCCTTTTTATTAAGATTTTTTGACGGATTGGTATTTGTTGTAAACAGCAATTCCGGCAACAACTGCCGCCGTCATCAATGCAAAGGAAATTAAAGTTTTTTTCATTGTTAAAGCCTTTCGTTAAAAATTAAACACAATTCAAGCTTTAACACACTTTTTTCGCGGATTTTCCTATGTTATATATACGTAAAAAAATTAAATTTTTTTAAAAAATTTTTTCCGGCCGGATTTATCAATCAAAAAATAATCGTAATTTTGCATTGATGAAAGGGCGGAAAAGTCATTTATTAGCTGATTTGCCTCTTTTAAATCGGCCAATTCTCGAAGTTTGAAAAAATATGTATATGATAAGTTTGCACGAATGGATATATCGACCGTTTTGACGCGTTGCGACGCAACGACAAGGTTGATTCCCCTATCCCTGCCCTTGCGCGCAATTGCAATTACTCCATTAGTCGGATCGCGCTGCGCAATTCCGGACGGTACACCATCTTGCGTTTCATCAACAAAAAGCGTTATATTTGGTGATGTCGGACTTTGCGCCGTATAAATCATTTTTGCTATAATTGACAAATCTGATTGTTCGCGCCCTGTTTGCGGCGTGTATATGATTTTAAAGCCCTTTTTCCACCGCCTTTTCAAAACATCAAAAAAATCATTTATATCATTGACATAGTCAACTTTTCCAGTTAACCAAGCCGAACCGCGCAAAAGCCATTCTTCTTTCGGATCAAAAACAACAAGTCGCCGGCAATCTTTTATTAGCTGTCTTGCTTTGGTTGTTTTACCCGAACCAGACGCGCCAAAAAGCCCGACCCGTTCGCCGTCTTTTCTGATTTGTTCCATTTTAGCCACCCAAAAAGTTTTGATTTAATTGATACATTAAATTTTTCTTCCATAACGTCATTTGTTTTCATCGCAACAAATCCAGCAATTAACGACCAATCGTAAAGCCAATATGAACGACGATCGACCAAAAAACGAAACGCCGGATATTTTAAAGCGATTGAATAAAGCTTTTCTGCCGTTTTCAAAGCCCCTGCCCGTTCATATTCTTTCACCGGAAAAGATTTTAAGCCTGTTATATCACCGGCAACGTCAAATGCACTTATAAAGCCGGCTTGAAAGCTCTCAAGCGTTAAAATCCCGTCCTGATCATAACCAACCGGTGATGTCGGCTGATTCGTCTGATTTGTTGCTGCTTCCTGTTCCAGTTGTTGTTGAAACTGTTGTTCCGCTGCTTGCGGAAACGGCTCTTGTGTTTGCGTCTGTTCCTGATACAAGTTCGGCTCTTGAGCCTGTTCCTGTTGATTTTCTGTCGTTTCTTCCATCTTCTTTTCCTTTCATTTCAAGTGGATATAAATATACAATTCCATTATTCCAATTTTTGCGACCGGCAATCATTGCTGTTGCCTCTATGCTGTCATCACGTCCAAATCTGGCGTTATGACCGTTCCGGCAAAACGTGTATAAAGTGCCGTTTTTGTTCTTTCGATAGAATGATTCACACCCACAAATTGGGCATTTTCCGCGCGCAAAATCATCATTCATCGTCTTTGTCCCCTTTCACAATTTGAATAAAAAAACTTAAATTTAACAAT
>JBJFAP010000061.1:0-7675 GCA_051887975.1 Alphaproteobacteria bacterium
ATGGCAACTTTGTATCCTTTTTGTACCAACTTGGCAAGATAACTTTCATAAGCGTGAAAAGGAACACCGCACATAGGTACGTCTTCACCTTGGTATTGCCCGCGATGTGTCAAGGTAATGTCCAATACTTTTGATGCAATAACAGCATCATTAAAAAACAATTCGTAAAAATCACCCAAACGATAAAACAGCAAATAATCCTTATATTTGTCCTTCAAATCAAAATACTGCATCAGCATAGGTGTTGTTTTTTGTTCTTTTTCTGTTGCATCCGACATTTTTTTCTTGTATCCTTATAAAAGTTTTAATTTTTTATGTATCATAGCAGGAAATGAAAGAAAAGAAAGTAAAAAAACAAAAAAAAGACACAACTTATCATTCGACAAAACGAATGTTTTTATTAACATTTCCGATGACGGTTTCTTTTTTTGTTTTGATGTTGTTCGGACAAATTCCACCTTTGTCTGCCTTGATTGGTTTTGTTTTGACGCTTTTTTTTACGTTTTTATTTTCCGTTCCTTTTTTAAAAGAATTGGAAGTTTTGATCGATTATTTAAAGCAGGAAGCTGAAGGTAAACAAAATATCACGATTCCTCATTTTTTTAAAAAACGCAGAGAAGCCTTTAAGATTGTTCAATCTTTTAATCAGATTAAAACACGTTGGCTCAACAAGACGCGAATGTTGGAAGCGCAAACGTTGTCAGATACGGCTATTTTGGAACAAATGCCTGAACCTGTGTTATTGCTTGATAAAGAAGGCAATTTTGTGTGGCAAAATTTAGCTGCAAAGCAATTGTTCAGTGAAAAGATTATTCACCGAAATGTCAACGATTTTACAAAAGAACACATTTTATTGGATGCTGTGGAACGTATTTTATCGCATCAATCGGAAAAAGAACAAGTTGAATTTGATTTACAGGTAAAGGGCAAAAAAAGATTTTTAAAAGCAACAATGGGATGGTTGCCGGCAATTGCTAAAAACGGTGGTGAAGTGGTTGTCGTTTTGCATGATGTAACGCAGTTTAAAATTTTTGAAAAAACGCAAAATGCTTTTTTTGCAAATGCTTCTCATGAATTAAAAACACCGCTTTCTGTTTTGTCCGGATTTATTGAAACGTTGCAAGGTCCGGCCAAAAATGATGCCCAGGCGCGCGATAAGTTTTTAAATATTATGAAAGAACAGACGACACATATGACAAATTTGGTTCAAAATTTGCTTTCTTTGTCAAGGATGCGTTTGGATGATAAAACCCCGCTTGAAAATATTATTTTACCCGATTTAGTGCAATCTGTTTTTCAAGCGTTGGAATTAAAGGCCAGATTACATCAAAAAGAATTATCTTTTCATGAAAACACACCGATTCCGCCAATTAAAGCACATTCTGCGGAATTGTTCAGAGTCATTCAAAATTTGGTTGACAATGCGATTAAATATGGTAAGGACGATACTCAAATCAGTGTTATTTTGGATATTACAACACAACCGATGCCGGATCCAAAGCCAGAACATTATATTCCAACGCAAATTTTAACAATAGCAGTTCATAATTTCGGTTCGCTCATTCCGGAAGAAGAAATTCCGCATCTGTTTGAACGTTTTTATCGTATGGAATCAAACAGACAAGTGACGGGAACCGGACTTGGCTTGGCGATTGCTTACGAAATTATCCATAATAAATATCAAGGCGATATCACAATTGAAAGTACCGAAAGAAAAGGAACGACTTTTACGGTATCAATGCCCGTTTGTTTGCAATAAAGAAAAAGTTTCTTGTACAATTTCTTCAGGTGCAGAAGCCGCTGCCGTAATGGCGATGTTTCCTTGTAATTTCAAATCATTGATATCAGACGCTTTTTCAATCAGGTGGACTTGGCGGTTGTTTTGACGGGCAATTTCAATCAAACGCATACAATTTGATGATTTTTTATCGCCAATTACCAAAATAGTATCGTTATTTTGACAGGCTTGCTTTAATGCTTTTTGTCTTTGTGTTGTTGCTTGACAGATTCCGGATTGTAAAAGGCAGTTGTTGTATTTTTGTTTTATCGTTTCAATAATATTTTTTGTTTCATCTTGCGATAAGGTTGTTTGTGTTGTAATTCCGACTTTATCAAATTCGGGTAATTGCGCGACATCTTCTTGATTGCTTACAATAAATATTTTGTTTGTGTCTTTGACTTGACCGGCAGTTCCGATAATTTCCGCGTGATTTTTTTTGCCGATTAAAATGATAGTGCGATGATCTTGTTCCAATTGTATAACCCAATTATGAACTCTTTTCACAAAAGGACAGGTTGTATCAATTATGTTAAGATTTTTTTTGCGCGCTTCTTCTTCAATTTTTTTTGAAACACCATGTGCCGAAAAAACAAGAGTACTTCCTTTAGGAACAAAAGATAAATCATCGACAAAGATAAATCCGCGCTGTTTGTATTTAAAAACAACAGCTTGATTATGTACAATTTCATGCAAAACATAAACAGGTCTTTGTTGAATTTTGTCCAGCATTTCAAGGGCGCGACAAACGCCAAAACAAAAACCTCTGGGTTCAATCAATGTGATTTTCATTTTACAATCCTTTTTGTTTTGTTTATACTAACAGGCATGGAATAATTTACAAGGAGAAAAATATGATTTCACTTCAAAATATGGCAAATGCTGTCCGTTTTTTAGCAATCGATATGGTTGAACGAGCCAATTCCGGACATCCCGGAGCTCCAATGGGAATGGCGGATATAGCAACTGTTTTATGGACAAAATTTTTACGGTTTAATCCAAATAATCCAAAATGGTATAACAGGGACAGATTCGTTATGTCAAATGCGCATGCCAGTGCGATGCAGTACGCGCTTTTGTATTTAACGGGATATCCGGATATAAATTTGGAAGATTTGAAAAATTTCAGACAAATTGATTCAAAGACAGCCGGACATCCGGAGTATGGGTTGTTGTCAGGCGTTGAAGCAACCGGTGGTCCTTTGGGACAAGGTCTTGCGATGAGTGTCGGAATGGCAATATCAGCTAAAATGGCACAAGCACGTTTTGGAGAACACATAGCAAATCACAAAATTTATACGACTTGTGGAGATGGCGATTTAATGGAAGGTATTTCGGAAGAAGCAATTTCTCTTGCCGGACATTTAAAATTAAATAATTTGGTTGTCTTGTGGGATAATAATCAAATTACAATTGACGGCAATACAAGTATTGCTACATCAACCAATCAATTAAAACGATTTGAAGCAAACGGTTGGACAACTTACGAAGCAGATGGACATAATTACGATGAAATTGAAAAGGCTTTAACATCTGCTCAAAACAGCGAAAAACCGGTTTTTATTGCTTTTAAGACGCAAATCGGATTTGGTTCGCCCAATAAGGCGGGAAAATCATCCAGTCATGGTTCACCGCTTGGGGAGGAAGAAATTGCTTTGACAAGAAAGGCTTTGAGATGGCATTTTGCCCCCTTTGAAGTGCCGGAAGATATTTTGTCTGCATGGCGTTCTTGCGCACAAAAGGGGATTGATGAAAACAAAGCTTGGGACGATGCATTGCAAGTCAACCCGAATAAACAAGCATTTTTATCCGCCCTTTCCGGACGTTTGCCAACGGATTTTGATGCCAAATTTGCCGAATATAAGCGCGCATTGGTTGATGAAAAACCTGTTTTAGCAACGCGTAAATCTTCACAAAATGCTTTGGAGAAAATAACTTCCTATATCCCCAATATTATTGGCGGTTCAGCAGATTTGTCCGCGTCTAATTTAACAAAGACAAGTAATTCCAAAGTAATTACATCCGATGATTTTTCGGGCAATTATATTGAATATGGCATTCGTGAACATGCCATGGGAGCAATAATGAACGGAATTGCTTTAGACGGGCTGTTTAAAATTTATGCTGGAACATTCTTTGTTTTTGTGGATTATTTAAAACCGGCAGTGCGTTTGGCTGCATTGATGAAGCAAAAGGTTATTTATGTTTTGACGCACGATTCAATCGGTGTTGGCGAAGATGGTGCAACACATCAGCCGATTGAACAATTGGCGATGTTGCGATCTGTTCCGAATTTATGTACGATTCGACCTTGTGATGCGTTGGAGTGTGCTGAAAGTTGGCAAATTGCTTTGCATAATCATAAACCGACTGCACTTATCTTATCACGCCAAAATCTGCCTTTTGTCAGGATTTCAGCTGATGAAAATAAAACATCAAAAGGTGCTTACATTGTAAGTACATCTCAGGCCGCGCCGCAAGCCACTTTAATTGCAACCGGTTCGGAAGTCGGATTGGCAATAGAAGCGCAAAAAAAATTAAAAGAACGCGGTATCGAAGTGAACGTTGTTTCAATGCCCAGTTGGGATTTGTTTGAAGAACAGACGCAAGATTATCGTGATTCGGTTATTTTGCCGAATGTTCCGGCAATATCCGTGGAAGCGGCAAGTCCGTTCGGATGGGAACGTTATGCGGATAAAGTTTTGGGGATTAATCATTTCGGTGCATCCGGTCCTGCAAAAAAAGTATATGAAAAAGCTGGACTTGATGTTGAAAATGTGGTACAAGCAGTTATCGAAAAAGTTTTGTAATTTTAAAGAAAGGAAAATAAAATGGCTTTAGTCAGTTTAAGACAATTATTAGATGACGCAGCAGAAAAAGGATATGGTATTCCTGCGTTTAATGTAAACAATATGGAACAGGTTTTGGCAATTTTGGCAGCCGCAAAGAAAAAGGATGCGCCTGTTATCATTCAAATGTCAAAAGGTGCGCGTGCGTATGCAAACGATGCAATTTTAAAACACTTGATGATGGCCGGATCTGAAATGTATCCGGATTTGCCGATTTGCGTTCATCAAGATCACGGTCCGAATCCATCCGTTTGTTTTTCGGCTATGATGAATGGTTTTACATCTGTGATGATGGATGGTTCTTTAACTGAGGATGGTAAGCCTGCAACGCATGAATATAACGCTGATGTAACATCAAAAGTAACGGAAGTTGCTCATCAAATTGGTGTTTCTGTGCAAGGTGAGTTGGGCTGTATCGGTTCTTTGGAAACAGGAAAGGGAGATAAAGAGGATGGACACGGCTTTGATGGTGCTATTGATAAATCAAAATTACTGACCGATCCTGATGATGCGGTGAAGTTTGTCAAAGAAACAAATGTGGATGCTTTGGCTGTTGCAATTGGTACTTCTCATGGTGCATATAAATTTACACGCAAGCCGGATGGCGCAATTTTGTCAATCGACACTGTTAAAAAAATTCATGAAAAATTGCCAAATACGCATTTGGTTATGCACGGTTCTTCTTCCGTTCCGCAAGATTTACAAGATATTATCAATCAATATGGCGGAAATATGCCGCAAACTTATGGTGTTCCTGTGGAAGAAATTCAAGAAGGTATCAAATACGGCGTTCGTAAAGTCAACGTTGATACGGATTTGCGTATGGCTATGACGGGCGCAATTCGTAAAGTGTTTGCGACAAAACCGGAAGAATTTGATCCGCGTAAGTATTTGAAGCCGGCCATTGAAGCAATGCAAGCCGTTTGCGAACAACGTTATGAACAGTTCGGTGCTGCGGGACATGCCGCTTCAATCAAGCCGATTTCATTGTCTGATATGGCAAAACGCTATGCGGCTGGCGAATTAGATCCGCAAATTCGATAAACTTTAAAGATCAATCAAAACAAAAGTCCTCTTGTTTTAAGAGGGCTTTTTTTGTGTTATATCAGATTTTTATTCGCTAATACATTGCCTTCCATCCGCTGACACGGTACCGGTACATAAGGAACATTTGTCCAAACTCTTTTCGTCAACGTACGTTCCCGCCCAAATACGATGAGCGCATTTTAAACAATCAGAACGGCGGGATGTAATGGTTTTTTCATATTTACATCAATTATTGTTGCGCGTTTTTAATAAAAATACTTGACTTTTTTTGGAAAATATATAAAATGAACAAAAATATAAACAAAAAAAGGAGTATTAAATGCGTAAACAACTCAGGACAGTGTGTGAAATTAACAAAAAAGACCGTGTCGTTGGCGATCAGATGGTTGATAAAATGTTTCAAACACAGGAATTTAAAGATCAACAACTGATTTTAGCCGCTTTTAAGGGAAATGCGGAAAAAGTTTTCACTTTGTTGGCTGCCGGTGCGAATCCGAATACGACGGAAAATATTCCTGCCGTAGAAGGTGGGACGGCACTTGATGGAAGTATTGTTTCTCACAATATCTCAATTATGCGCGTTTTAATTGATCGCGGTGCAAACATATCCGCTGCGGATACATCAAAAGTCCAGCCATTGGAAAAAACAATTGAAGAATCGTTTGAAGCAGGCTTTTGGTTGTTGATGGAAAAAGGGGCTTCTTTGAATGCTCAATCGAAAAAAGCAATTGTTGTTGTTTCCAAATCGGGCAATGTTTGTTTTTGTAAAGATAAAACTTTAAGAATGTATGAATGGACTATAAAAACAGCAAAGGAAATTCGTCCTGCGACTATGTATGATTTGGTTTTAAGTAATTTATGTTTTTTTTCGGAAGAAACAAAACGCAAAGTTCGCACAATGATGAAAGACGCTGTTCAAAAAGGACTTGTTGAATTGACGCAAGGTGAAATTGAAATGGAAAAGAAAATGGCAGCAATCGCGGCACCAAGACTTAAAAAAATAACAAAACATCAATCTGCAAAAACAAATGAAAATCCACAGAAAACAAAAGATTAAAATGACCACCCGCCATATTGGCGGGTTTTTTCATTCGATTGAATTATAACTTTCACGGATGATACGGGCGATCAGTGCATGCCCTTTTTCATTCGGGTGAATGCCGTCATCGCATAACAAATCGGAATAATGCTTTTGTTCCAAAAAGCGCGATGTCATGTCTGGCAACCGAACGTCATTTGCTTTAGCAATTTTAAAAACAGCCAAATTGTACATTTCATGCCATCGATACATCATTTGAATATCATCACCCAAAAAATGCAAGATGTTTCGCTTGTTGCGTGTGCGGCTGACATAATTAAAAAATTTATTGGCATCAATCGGCGGCAGCGTAAATAAAACAGGAATTTTTTGTTGTTTTTTGATTTTGTTTATTAACTCTGTATAACGTTCTTCAAATTCTTCCAACGAACATTTCGGTTTCCAATCTTTATCAGGATCGCAGGAAATACCGTCCCAATCCATATTGCATTCATTTCCTCCGAACATTAAAAAAACATAAGCACTTTTTCCTAATTCGGACAAGTGTACGTCCAATGTGTATTCTCCTTCTTGCAAAGTCGAACCGTAAAGTTTTTCGAAAGTCCGAAATTATATAAAAATAAGGAAGATATTCCTGTTTTAGGAACGAAAAAAACAGACTTTGTTTCTTTGAAAGAATGGGTTAAGGAACAAAACATTTCATAAAGCGCAGATATTTATTACTTGACTTTTTGTGTTTTTTTTGATATAAAAGCTGTTATCGAACGGATGACGGCTCTTTACGGTAATCGGCAGACTTGCCATCGCACGAAGTAAGAGAACGCAAAGCGTTCAAATCTGTAAAATTACGCAAGTAATTTATAACAGATTGAGAGGAAGTATGGTAAGGTGGCTTAAGTGGTCGAATGCGGCAGACTTGCCATCGCACGAAGTAAGAGAACGCAAAGCGTTCAAATCTGTAAA
>JBJFAP010000061.1:7775-16843 GCA_051887975.1 Alphaproteobacteria bacterium
ATTACGCAAGTAATTTATAACAGATTGAGAGGAAGTATGGAGAGGTGGCAGAGTGGTCGAATGCGGCAGACTCGAAATCTGTTATAGGGCTTGTCCCTATCGGGGGTTCAAATCCCCCCCTCTCCGCCAAATAACGATATCAATTTTAAAGTTTTATTCGGCGATTGCCTTATTTCAATAAATAAACACAACCCCATAAAAGTGTATATTATTTATTTTTTCCCTTATGACTTATCGGATTGTCAACTTCTGGCTTGAGGGGCATAAATCCCAAGCACGTTCATGGTAAGAAAATTTAAATGGTAAGAATTTTATTAAAAACAAATGATTAAACATTTTTCATATTTTAAATAAATGCAATTTATTCATCCATCAACTGATGAATATCGTATTCGTCATACCCTTCATAATAGTAGCTGACGTTAATGCCTTTCATAAAAACCTCGCGTTCGTTAATCTTGTTTGTAAGGGCACTTTTCAAAAGGTGCTTGATTTCAATGTCTTTGACAGGACTGCGTTCCATAGCCGACAAATAATCATTTTTATCAACCTTGTCCCAATCAACAACTTTCCTTAATTCCTTCTTTAGAATCAAATCCAACCAAATGCGTGTTGCACGCCCGTTTCCTTCTCTGAAGGGATGAGCTATGTTCATTTCAACATACTTTTCCACAATTTCGTCAAAAGTTGATTGTGGCATTTTATCAATTTGTTTTAAGGATTGAGCCAAATACATAACAGAAGCAAACCTGAAATTTCCCTTGGAAATGTTGACATCACGCATCTTTCCCGCAAAGTCATAAATGTCCCCGAACAGATACTTATGAATCTGTTTCAAACCTGCAAACGTTCCCACTTTAATCGTATCAATTTTACCGCTGTCAAACAGTTTTTGAGCTTTTTTCTTGCTGATTAACTCTTCTTGTTTGTTCAGTTCCACTTGATTTGTGATGTTTAATTTGTTCTTTAAAACCATTTGAAGTCTCCAAAGTTTACAATCTCATCTTATCTAAAAACAAGACAAAACGCAACTGTTTTTTATGCGGCTTTTGATATGTATCAATGGTCAAATATTCTTATCAAATTTTCATACTAAATGTCAGATTGTTTTTATGGACGACATATCTATTTTCTTTTTAAAGGGAAAACAAAATGCATTCGAAAGTTGTTATTATCGGTTCAGGACCGGCAGGTTATACAGCGGCTATTTATGCGGCAAGGGCGAATTTAAATCCCATTATGATTATGGGAAATATGACGGGTGGGCAGTTGCTTTATACGCATAAAATCGAAAATTTTCCGGGCGTGATGAATATATCCGGTTCGGAATTGATAGATATTTTTCAAAAGCAAATTAAAGAACTGGGTGTGCAAACTTTCTATGAAGAAGTTGTCGGGGTGGATTTGGCACAAATGCCGTTTTTGCTCAACTTGTCAAACGGTCAAAATATCACATCGGACAGTGTCATAATTGCGTGTGGGGCAAAAGCCAGATGGCTTGGGATTGAAAGCGAAGAAAAATTTAAAGGTCATGGAATATCCGTTTGTGCAACTTGCGATGGCTTTTTTTATAAAAATGCTTATGTCGCGGTTGTTGGTGGCGGAAATACGGCTTTGTATGAAGCTTTGTTTTTATCTTCATTGGCACAAAAGGTGCTGATTATCAACAAAAACGATGCTCTTGTCGGGGAAAAAGCTCTGATCAATCAGGTTTTGAATAATTCGAAAATACAGGTTTTAAACAATACAGAAGTATTAAAATTTAACGGCGAAAATAAATTAAGCAATATAGATATCAAAAACACGCAAACGTTGGAAGTTCAAAATTTAAGTGTCGATGGTGTCTTTATTGCAATCGGACAAATACCGCAAACAGATTTATTTAAAACGCAAGTCCAAGTGGATGATGATGGATATATTCTGACAAATGATAAAAAAGAAACATCCGTTCGCGGTGTGTTTGCAGCCGGAGATATACAGGAAAAATTTTTTCGACAAGCAATTGTTGCGTGCAGTTCCGGTGCAATCGCGGCAATGCGTGCAGAAAAGTATTTAATAGATGTAAAAAAAGCATAGACTTTTTATCTTTTTTGCGGTATAATCGCCAAAAAAGAGGAAAAGTATGCGTGTTCCATGGTTGTTTTCAAGATATTTAAGTAAAAATTTTTTACTGATACTGCTGGCAACGTTATTGTCGCTGGTCGCGCTTATTTTATTATTTGATGTTGTGGATTTGTTACGCCATGCGTCTTCCAGAGATTATGTAAAATTCACTCATGTTGTGCGGTTAGGGTTGTATAAAATACCGCAAATGTTGCCTTTGATTTTACCGTTTGCAATTTTATTATCATCCGTTATTTGTTTTTTACGCTTAAGCAAAACAAGTGAGCTTGTCATTGCGCGCGCTGCCGGATTATCGGTGTGGAATTTTTTAACTCCCGTTTTTTTATGTGTGTTGTTTATCGGCGTTATTAATATTGCAGTCGTAAATCCTTTTTCTGCGGTTATGCAAAAACGCTATCAGCAAGTGGAAGGCGCAACTTTTCGCAAACAAACAGGATTTTCTTGGAATGAAAAAGGGTTGTGGCTTCGCGAAAAAATGGGCGATTCGCCAACCGTTATACATGCCGATTCTGTTTATCAGGAAGGTAAAGATTTGCATTTAAAGGGTGTTTTGTTGATGGTTTTCAATCCCGATGAAACGCTTGCTAATCAGTTGGAAGCAAAAACGGGATTGCTTTCCGGACAAACTTTGGTTGTGGACGATGCTTCATCTTATGCGCCTAACGGAGAAAAGAAAGACGGTGTTTCTTTGCGGATTCCGACACAGTTGAACTTGGATAAAATTATACAAACATTTGATAAGCCGGAGGAAATATCCGTTTGGAAATTGCCACATTTCATTCAACTGTTAAACAGTGCCGGTTTTTCATCATTAAAGCATAGGATTCATTTTTATTCTGTTTTATCTTCCGTATTATATTTTCTTGCAATGGTGTTTATTGCCGCTATGTTTACATTATCCCCCAACCAAAGGCAGGGCGGACATTTGACGAAAGCGTGCGGAGCAGTTTTGTTTGGCTTTCTTTTATTCTTTGTTTCAAGGTTGACAACTGCGTTTGGTATGTCTGGAACACTACCGGTCTTTTTGGCAGTATGCGGTCCGTCCATCATTATGATTTTTGTCGGGGCTTCCATTTTGTTGCATAAAGAGGATGGTTAATCTTCCTCTAAAGCTTGACGGGCTGTTTCATAAGAAAATCCGGCTCTGCCCAAAACAGCTAAATCTTTTTGAAACATCAGTTTTCTGTCTTGTGGTGAATGATACTTTCCTAATTTTCTTTTTTTTACCAAATTTTGAGCTGCTTTTAAATCCATTTCAAAGGAAGTTTCTTGCTGACTTTTTAATAAATTTTGAATAGTATCTTCATCAATGCCTGCAATTTTAAGTTTTTGACAAATAAAGCGAACGGATTTGCCTGAAGAAGATAAAGTGCGCCATTGATTTTGGGCATATCTTGAATCATCGACATAACCTAAATTTTGCATTTTTTGAACAATTTCTTCAATCCAAGCGTTTGCATTTTCATCCACTTCAACTTGTTGCATTTTGGCGCGAAGCAAACGTTTTTGTAAAACGCTTTTCAATTTAAAAGCTGATGTTTCATACCGTTGTAAATAATAAAGTGCGATATTTTCCAAACGCTTTTGGGTGATTTTTTTGGCCATCTTGACACGTCCTTCTTTTTCAGGTATTGTACTTTTAAAAACGGAGATTGACAAATGAAAAAAATATTTTTTGTGTTTTTGTTGGCACTGACAAGTTGTATGCCCAATTATGAAAGAGCTGCTGTTCAGCAAGATTATTCGCAAGCCCCTTTAATGGAATTGCCTGTGTCAAGAGTATCCATTAAATCAGATGTCGGCGATATGGAACCGTTGCCTCATGTTGAAAAAACAATGAAGATGACTCCTGAACGCCAATTAAAAAGTTGGGCAACAATCAGATTGCGCCCAAATTATCAAACGGAAAATAAAGCTGAATTTGTTATCCGTAAAGCTTCAATGATTCGTGATGATGCACCGGAAGCCAGTTTTTTTACTTATGACAATTATAAATATACACTGAAATATGCGATTACCTTGGCGATTAAAGATGATAACGGCAAAGTGTTGCGTTCTGTCGATTTGGAAGGTTTTTTATCCAGAAAATTGCCGAAGAAAGCATCGGAAGATCAACGCAATAATATGTTTACGCTGATGTTGCAAGATTTGGAAAAGTCTTTGGATCAGCAAATGCCGGAACAAATCAGGCAAAATTTGCTTGACCAATAGTGAATTTTCGTGTATATAAAACAACGTGCGGGTGTAGCACAATGGTAGTGCAGCAGCTTCCCAAGCTGACTACGTGAGTTCGATTCTCATCACCCGCTCCACTGTTTTTTGCAAAGCATCACGTTTTTTGGCAATTTCAGCCTTCATTTCGTTATACATCTGTTCATCGCATTTGCCTTTTGTTTTAATACTTTTGCTTCATTGAGGGGCTTTTGATGACATTCCCAGCATAATTTATTGCATTTTAAGTCATTATATGAACCTTTGCGGCCGGTTTCTTAAGAGGGAGTTGTATCTCAAGCAAAAAAAGCAAGCTATTATTTTTCCTTGATTTTTTTATGAAAAGAAAAAGTGTGAAAGTTACAAAAAAAGGTTGATTTAATCGTTGGTTTATGTATAAATTATTGTCATAAGAGGCGTATTGTTGATAGGATTGGAAATTTACCAATGGCTAAGAAGAGGTTTGTATTAACTGTTGTATGTACTTTGTTGCTTATATTGTTGTCCTCACCGCTTTATACTCTCGACAATACTTACACAAGCATATATAACTCTAAAGGCAACCGTATATCGCGTATTGATGTAATTAATACAGGTTTGCAAACTAATCGCCTTGATGTCATAAAACATTCTTCTGAAATGAAAGCAAGCTATCCGAAATGGTTTAAAAAGCCTGACGGGCAAGGAATGATGATAGAAACATCTTTGAAATCTCATTGGAAGAATTTTGAAATTACATTACGTGCCGTCGGTGATGGCAATGTCAATATTGCGTTATCAGGACCAGATATTAAAAAAGATAACAAAAGGTTTCCTGTATTGGTTGACTATAAGAGATTATTAGTGAACGGCAATGAGGTTTTCAACCAAAGAAAAACATTTTGGCATGATGACCGTCTTAAATATAGTATAAAAGTTAAAAATGGTGATATTTTAACAATTTTTTTTACTGCCAGAAGACACCACTTTCAAATATCTGATTTAAAAAGATTTCATCATTTTAATTATTGTATTTTTTTATCCGTTTTAATTCTGTCTTTTTTGCTGTCTCGAAAACTGGTTAATTATATATCAGTATTTAAATTGGATAAACATTACAGCCGCATCGATATTGTCTTTGTTTGTTTTTTCTTTATGGCATTGCTGTTGCCTGCTTTGCAGATTGATAATAATGAAAAATCAGCACAAGAAAATCGTATGCTAGCAAAATATATGTCGCTGTTTGGCAATGATGGCCTAAATTTGCAATATGGCAAACAATTTGAAAGCTGGTTTAATGATCATTTTTGGGGCAGAAAAGATTTAATTAAACTTAATACCAAAATCCGATCTATGAATAGATATTATGCTTCAGATAAGGCTCTGCGTTTATCAGATGATTGGTTTATCGAAAAAGATGAAGCTCTTGTCATATCTGATTTTACGAAAGAACAATTAATAGCCATTGAGAATGCGGTAAGAAAATATAACGATTTTTGTCAAGCGAATAATATCAAATGTTATATAGAAATTGTCCCCAGAAAAATTGAATTTATGAAAAAATATCTTCCAAGGAATGTTTATGAGCAGGATAAAGCAAAAAAACTTTTTGAATATTTGAAGAGCAAAGGTATTAGCAATGTCATTTATCCCTTGGATAAACTGATGAAACAAGATAAAAAAGACTTTGTCTTTTTTAAAACTGATCAGCATTGGACAGAATGGGGTGCGTTGATTGGTTATCAAGAACTCATGCAGCGAATTAAATTAGATATACCATCGCTTCAACAAGTAAGTGAAACAGAATATAACATTTTTTATGATAATAAAGTACGTGCAGATGTTGAACGTATTTTTTGGCAAGGATGTACATGTAATTTATTAAACTTAAATATAAATGAATGTCCGTTGAAAACAAAATACAGGTATTATAAACATAACAATGAAGATATGTTACAAGTTGAATGGGATAAACGCACCAAGAATAAAACGTTCTTTTATCCTGATGCCAAGAACAAACAAAAAGTTGTTATTATAGGAAATTCTTTTGCTGAAAATTTTGTATCTTTTCTAGCTTATACGTTTTCTCATGTAAAAAAATACAGATCTAATAACCAAGACGCCAATAATCTTGTATTATCTCGTTGGAAAGAGGAAATTTTAAAATTTCAACCGGATATTATGCTGATAGTTATCCAATCCGAATCCTCTTCTAAATTGATAGACTTAAAGGACTAAATCAATGCTGTTTTCATCAATGACTTTTATTTTTATATTTTTGCCATTAGTTTGTATCACCTATTTCTTGGCGAGGAATGATATTCATAATTTTTTGCTGTTGATAGCCAGTATAGTCTTTTATGCATGGGGTGAGCCCAATTATCTGGTGATTATGTTAAGTACAATTCTTATCAACTATTGGGGCGCAAGATTCTTAGATACACACCGTCAGAAAGCCAAGTTAATCTTAACGGTTACAATCCTTTTGGATTTGTCCTTTTTGTTTTATTTCAAATATTTTGATTTTGTGATTGAAAATATCAATTATCTAACGTCAGCCAATTTTCCATTGCACAAAATTATTATGCCGATTGGAATTTCTTTTTATACTTTTCAGGCAATATCATATTTGATCGATGTTTACCGCAAACAGATACCGGCACAAAAAGATATTTATAAATTAGCCTTGTATATTGCTTTTTTCCCTCAACTTGTGGCAGGTCCGATTGTTAAATATCATGATGTCGCAGAACAGATCAATCATCGAAGTGTAACATTTGAAAAAGTCAGTCTTGGAATAAAGCGTTTTATTGTCGGTTTGGCAAAGAAGATATTAATTGCCAATACAATGGGAGCAATAGCGGATAAAATATTTATACAGCCGGTTGAACAGTTTGATACGTTTGTTTCGTGGCTTGGGGCGATTGCTTACAGCTTGCAGCTTTATTACGATTTCAGCGGGTATTCTGATATGGCTATCGGCTTGGGGTTAATCTTCGGTTTCCAATTCTTGGAAAACTTTAATTATCCATATATTTCAAAATCGATTACCGAATTTTGGCGAAGATGGCATATATCTTTATCAACTTGGTTTAAGGAATATTTATATATTCCGCTGGGCGGCAATCGAATTTCTGTACAAAGAACATATATTAATCTATTTATTGTTTTTCTGGCAACTGGAATCTGGCACGGAGCTAGTTGGAACTTTGTTGTTTGGGGATTGTGGCACGGTGCTTTTATTATCTTTGAAAAAGCAAGTGGTTGGCACAAGAAACTGGGTAATCTGAGATTAAACATCGCGCATCATATCTATACAATTTTGGTTTTTGTTATCGGGTGGGTTATGTTTCGTGCCGACAGTATGAGCTATGCTTGTGATTATATCAAAAATATGTTTGGTTTTGTGACGGCGACAAAAGAATATTATCGTTTGTCTTATTATGTTGATAATATTGAGCTTCTTACATTCATTGCGGCGATAATTTGTGCAATGCCTTTATTTAGCAAAATATTGTATATTTCGTTTAGTCATAAAATTAAACGTGCAGTCATAAATATCTGGCTAGCAGTTTTGTTTGTTTTATCTGTAAGTTCAATAGCTGCCTCAACCTATAATCCATTTATTTATTTCAGGTTTTAAAAGGAATATGAGATATAATTTTGAAGCATTTTTTGTAAAATAAACGCTTGGGAAGTTAATTGCTACTGTCATCCATAATTCAGTAACCCCGTCTAAATCATAGCAAATTGTCATCTTTTTATGACTTTTGGGACAGATTGTAAGCATTTTTTTTGTTATTATCTTCTTTATATGAAAATAATCGTCAATGATTTAATGCAAAAAAGCTATACTTACGAAACGGTTGCGCCGATGGGGGAAAATTTTCATCCGCTGTTTTTGCCCGAATTAACGCCTAAACAAATGTTGAAAATGGGTGTTTTTGAAGGCAAGTACTTAAATGATTGCCAAAAAGAATTTCCAAAAGATTGGTTCGAAACGGCAAAATTGTCCGTTAAAGCAAACGAAAAATATAATTGCTTCGAGATAAAGTCAAGACTTTCTTTGTCCGAATGGCAAAGACGCGGATGGATCTATGGCCCTGATGTTCGCGGGTGGTTTCAATGGTATTGCAGATATTATATGGGGCGACGCATTGATGACATAGATTTAATTCAAATCAAACGTTGGCGGTCATTTAAAAGACACAAAATACAACTGGAAAAAAACTGTCCCCCCATGGACTTAAACTGCCGCTTAAGACAACGCCAAGCCTTGCTTCAATGGGCATACAATCCGTTTATTTAAACAACCGTAATGGTCGGCACTTTTTTTAACGGCACACGATAATCCCGTGCAATTTCTTCCGTTTTTGTGTCAATTTCCGTCATTTCTACAAACGCAGAATTCAACAAATCCTGATGAACGGACGGATTGATATAGTCCAATAAAATTGTTTCTTTCGGTGTTCTTAAAAATAAAGCATTATCTCTGCCGTCATATTCAAGAAAACTGCCTGAAGCATCTGTTTGTCGTGCAGGAATGAGAAAAATGAATATACCTTCTTGCGTTGGTTGAATAAAATAATTTTTGTATTTGAATAAATCCATTTTATTTTCCTCTTTTTTCCGATAAAATAGCACCAATAATTGCCGGATTTTTGCATCCGAGGACAGAGCCTTTCGGTGTTAAGCCTTTTGATTTAAAAAAATCTATGTTTTTTTTAATAACGCGTTCTGCCATTTTCTTTGTC
>JBJFAP010000062.1:0-3191 GCA_051887975.1 Alphaproteobacteria bacterium
GAGATGATGGGAATTCAAGATATTGTTGCAAAATCAAAAGGAACGGCAAATCCGCACAATATGATTCGTGCAACATTTGAAGCTTTAACGTCAATCAATTCTCCGCGTATTGTTGCTGCAAAACGTGGTAAAAAAGTTGGCGACATTGTTTCTCGTCGTGAAGGTGGTGCTGCAGTTGAAGCGGCTGCGGATACAGAAGTAAAGGAATAAGACAATGAAACTTAATCAAATTCGTGATAATGAAGGGGCTCGTAAGGCTCGTACACGTATTGCGCGCGGTTATGGTTCTACAAAGGGTCGTACTGCCGGTCGCGGTGTAAAAGGTCAGGGTTCTCGTTCCGGTGTAGCGATTAACGGTTTCGAAGGCGGTCAAATGCCGATTTACCGTCGCTTACCAAAGCGTGGTTTCAATAACATTTTCCGTTTAAACTTTGTGGAAGTCAACTTGGGACGTTTGCAATCAGCAATTGATGCAGGTTCTTTGGATGCTTCAAAAGAAATCAACGCTGTTTCTTTGATGGAAGCTGGTGTTGTTCGCAGAGCAAAAGACGGTATTCGTATTTTGGGCAAAGGCGAATTGAAAACAAAATTAACTTTGCGTGTTGCCGGTATTTCAACATCTGCAAAAGAAGCAGTTGAAAAATTGGGTGGCGAAGTCATTATTGATACAGTTCGTCCGGGATCAAAAGCCAAAGAAGAAGCTTAAGGCTTTTAGAACTTAAAATATAATGGGCTGGTGAAAATCAGCCCTTTATTTTTTCGTAAGTAAAATTTTGCTTGTTTTTATATTTATTATGTTAAAATAACTTTTGTTAAGGTAAAGCTTGACCTTAACGGGAGTGATGAAAAGCGTCAAACTTTTATTGTGAAAATTTTTTCAAAAATTTAAGCACTTACCCTTCAGGGTGGGTGCCGCTCCAGTATAAGTAATCGCAAGATTCGAATAAACTGGGCTACTTAGAAGTTTGTGATTTTTCATCCCCCACCCGCTGAAAGCGGGTTTTTACGTGTTAAACAAAAAAGGAAAGGTACAGACCGATAAGCGGATATTGATTTAAGAGTTGCGGATAAAAAAGTACCGGATGCTGTTCGTAAAATACAAAGTTTTCCTAAACTTTTGAAAAAAAATTTTTGCTTGCTGATTTCACAAACATATGATGCTTAAAAAAAATCAGAAAGTTAAGCGTTTCCGGAATTTTCGCGCGGATAACCGTTCATATCTTCTATGTTGAAATTTTGAGTTGCATCTTTTAATGAAGCCGGAACATTTATGTTATTTTCGCCAAAAGCGAAAACAGAGTGGATCAGAAGCATAAACAAAATGTATTTTTTTTTATGAAAAATTCCTCCTTATCAAAACAAATTCAGTATAAGTATGGTCAAAGGCAATCTTAAAATAAAAGGGCGTTTTGAACGCCCTTCATTAAATGTTTGTTAAATTAATATTCAAAGCGCAGACCAAAGTAATAAAAATAACCGGTTGTTTCCACTTTTGTTCTTTCATACTCAGGCTCACCAAAATCAATCAAGCGACCACCGACATCAAGAAAGACATTCTTTGAAAATTCCATTTCTAACCCAAGCCCTGTCTGCCATGCAAAATTATGGTCTTTGTGTTCGTCATTACCAGGCATTGTAAATTTATGGAATGCAACACCGGCACCACCCATCAAATACGGATGCAACCAACCTTTAACAGGAGGAGCAAAAAACAAATTTCCCATTACTGTTTGTGCTTCATCTTTGTATTTGCTGTCAAAGCTGCGTTGAGGATGATACAAATATTCAGCCTCTAAACGGAAAAAGCTGTAATGATAACCGATGTCTGCACCGATTAAATAATCCGTTTTTCCGTTATCCAAAGGAATCGAAGAATTTTTGACTTTGTATTTTTCAAATCCGCCACGACCACCAAAGTAAATGCCTGCATTTGCAGAAAAAGCAATGCTAACAGCGATTAATGCCAATAAGAATTTTTTCATTTTTTATTATCCTTTCATATTTAATGATTATTAGGTATAGCATATTTTTTTAGGAAAACAAATTATTTTTTTATGAAAAGTGAAAAAATAAAAAATTTTTTATTTGACTTATGAAAAAAAATGTTTTATAAGAGTTGTTAATTTGTCAAGGAGCGTTGGCAGAGTGGTAATGCAGCGGATTGCTAATCCGTCATGGTCTTAAAGCCATGCAGAGGTTCAAATCCTCTACGCTCCGCCATAGAGTACAGAGAGCCTGAAAGGGCTCTTTTTTGATCAATCATTTGTTCGGGGTTTGACTCAAATTTCTAAAAACACATCAAAATTCAATCAGTTCGAACCAATAAAAACACCTTTCTTATCAATAGGTTATAAAAGTCCAAATTTTCGATTTTTCCGAAAAACAACAATATTTTTAATTGCATTCAGAAGCTGTAAGATAAATATAACTTTCTGTTATTATTTTTCCATTAAAAACAGGTATTCTTTATATTTTTCTTCCGTATTTACCCATTTGTTTGTCCATGTCATTGCGGACATAATGTTTTTTTTGTAATCGATTTCTAACACTTGTTTTAATTTCCCGTAAGAAGAAAAAATATCCGTTAAATCTTTTTTTTGTGCGCGTCCTGTGGAACTGTATGAAAGCAATATATAATGTGCATCTGTTTGACGAATTAATTGTTCTAATGCTTTCATAGCGATAAAGCGTCCGTCTGTATCTTTTTTGTATTCTTCAAAAATGCAAGAATTGACATTATCTTTAGAATCGATTCGTCTGTTTGCTTTACCGAATAATTCAGGTTTATCGTTTAAGATAACGCTTTTCCAAATATGATAATAGGAAGCATAGCGAATTCGGCTAGGCGGCATTTTTTCATTATTAGAACCGTATGGCGGATCAAAATACGCTAAGTCATAAACATTATTTTGGATTGTGTTAAATATGTCATCTCTGATAACTTTGTTTTCTGATGTTATTTTAAAGCGTTTAGGTAAAGTTAATTTCATTGTGCGAAAAGATCGAGGCGACCATTTGGAAAGATAAGAAACAAAATGTCCCATCGTATTATCGACTTCATCTAATGCGTAAATCAAGCTGGTTAAAACAACGCATTTATCAACAAAATTCAAATTTAATTCTTCAATTTTATCGCGTATAGCGTCTAGTTTTCGAGTATTATGAATTTGAAATGCTTTTTTTGAATCGTC
>JBJFAP010000063.1:0-3104 GCA_051887975.1 Alphaproteobacteria bacterium
TGATTATGTTTTACCCAAAAAAGAACGTTGGCGTTTCAGAATTGCGCGTTATGCCATTAACGGCATTGTCACAATGGAAAACGCAACGGATTTTCTGACGGAAACAGAAAAAACAGCCATTGATCCTTATGTAATGTTGCGGACAATGTATCGCCAAAATAAACAAAAATATTTAAATCAAGGCGACACACAAGCGCAATCTCAAACTTACGATTTGGATTTCGATTTAGATGATGAAGAATAAAGGAGTTCATTATGAAAAAAATATTTTTAAGTATTTGTTTATGTTTTGTTTGTCTTTTTAACGCGAAAGCTGCTGATATATCGGCAACGACTTTTGTCAGTAAGGTTGTTGATGACATTATTGAAAATGTGTTATCAACTTCTGATACAAAAGAACAAAAGAAAGCCGCGTTTGAAGAACGTGTTTTAAAGGCCATTGATACACAAGCAATCGCAAAAACAGTTTTAGCGCAGTATTGGAAAACGGCAACGCCAAAAGAAAAAGACGATTTTATTGAGGCCTTTAAAGAAATGGCTGTAAAAATGACTTCTGATAAATTCAGCTTATATACAGGACAAAAAATAAAATTTTATGCGGAACGTCCGGCACAAGGAAAAAATCAAATTTTTGTTGATAGCGAAGTTGAAAGTGAAGAAAAACCTATTCAAGTTGTTTGGCGTGTTCGTGAAAAAGATGGTCAATACAGCATTATTGACATCATCATTGAAGGGGTCAGTATGACATTGACTTATCGCAACGAATATACCAATTTCTTACAAACAAATTCTATGGCACAATTGATTGAACGCATTAAGCAACAAACGGCGGATTTGGATCAGAAAAAACAAGAACAATCTTAACTTATTAACGCCAAATAAAAAATGAAGAAAGCCCCTGTTCGTTGTCGGATGGGGGATTTTTATCAGAAAAGGATATTTTTTCAACAAAAGCAAAAGTCGGTCCTTTTTGGCAAGCGTCAATTAAATTGACAATGTCTTTTGTTTGTCCTTTTGCATATATTTCAACGGCATTATCTGGTGTATTTCGAACCCAACCCGTTAAATTATTTTTGTTTGCAATATCATTTACAAAACGCCGAAAGCCAACGCCTTGAACGCGTCCGGAAACAAAAAAATGAACAGTGTTTGTCATTTTTATTGTGCTTTTGTCGATTTGGATTCGTTTGACAAAGCGTCTGATAAAGAATCTAACAAATCACGACCAATCAATTGCATTTTGGATACTTCTTCTTTCTTTTCGACAGGTTCTTCCGGCTGAGTTTGCTCTACGACCTTTTGTCTGCCAAAGTAAGCATCAATATCTTTTAAAACATCCGTTCCCATCGCAATACGGCATAGGGAATTTGTGCTGTCATCCGCCGAGGGTTTCTTTGTATAGCTGTGTAAGAACGCTTGTTTTTCGGACATGGGTTGTGTTGCTTGTTTTTCTGTTGTTTCAATTTTTTGTTCGATAACAGAAGATTTCGGATTCATAAAAGGTCCAAGGAAAGCAACCCCTTGCGTTGTTTGAGATATTTTATCCGCTTTATTTGCTTGTGGTAATAAACGCAAAGAAAGTTGTTCGTCCTTTAAGTCAATTGTTCCGTCAATAATCATATTAAATTTACTTGTTTCAAGCGCAACATTTTTCGATAAATTAAAGATGCCATCTTTCACGATTGTGTTTATTACACCGCATTTAATAAACAATTCTTGTGAAGTTCTTGACATACCGGATTGTGATGTTCCGGAAGATAAGTGTTCAATCACAGGTGATGTTATATCAACCTGATTCAATGTTAATAAGACAGAGCCATCCAAATTTCCAAACAAATCAGCAAAAGATTTTCCGGCCGTCTTTACAAAAACATTCGCGTTGACTTCACCGGAACGCAGTATTGTTTTCCATGGCATTACTTGCGAAAATTGCAACCCTTGTGCAACGGCAGATAATTCTAATGAGGCATTATCATTTTGCTGTGTTTTTACAACTGCATTTCCAACAATTTGCCCGCCGGCAAAGAAAGATCCTTCCCCTAAGTCGATGTTTAATACACCGTTTGACAGTTTTGCATTTAACAATACTTGCGGATAACGAGATAACATACTCGCAACACTTAAGTTATCTATCGAAATAGATGCAGAACCATTAACGTTCTTTAAAATATTCCAATCAATTGTTTCGGTTGAAAAAAGTTTGTCTGTGTTTTTTGTGTTGCCCGTTTGCCCTGTTTTTTCTTCAGAATATAAAACATTCGAAAATTTAAAATAATGAGAATGTAATTGCGCAGTAATGTCCGGCACTTGTTTTGTTAAATCAACGCGAACCGTTCCGTCAATATCGGTTTCATTAAACATAGACGTAATATTGGAAAAATCAAAAATCTTTCCTTTATCGGAAACATAGTTCATCTTAATCGAAAAAGGCTCTAATCCGTAAGCTCTTGATAACTTTGAATCTGATATATCCAATTCGATACGTCCTTTACCGGATTGCGTTTTAATATCCCGTTCGATATTATAAGATAATCCGAAAGACCCATTTGTTAAAGAAAAAACACCTTCAGTCAATAAAGATTGCTTTAACAAACGCATTTTTGATTGCATCGTAAATGCAGCAGAAGAAAACGGACGAGCGTTTTGCATTATAAAAGTGTGCGCTTTGTCAAAATTGTTTCCGGAAAAATCCAAATTAAGCGTTAAATTACTTCGACATGCTGTTAAATCATAACATACACCGGAAATTTTTCCGCTTCCTAACGAAGAATTAATGTCAAAACTGAAGTTCAAATTCTTTTGGCTTTTTAAAACTTGCGGCAGATTACGAATCGTCCCCGTAAACGCGATTTTTTCTGTGTTTAAGACAGCCTCTCCGGAAAAGTTTAATAATTGCTGAATCGCAATTTTCGGCAATGTAAATGAAAGTTCTGAATTGTTTTGTTTATCCTCGTATTGAACATTGACTTTTATGGCATTGACAGAGGCTATATTGACGTTTTTTTGCGTAATGGCAGTTGGTGTCAGCTTTTTCAAAGACGGTCTGGCGGAAGTATTAGAGGATTGCTTTTTTATGGGCGACCAGTTCACATTTCCATTTTTAT
>JBJFAP010000064.1:0-3100 GCA_051887975.1 Alphaproteobacteria bacterium
TGGCGTTGTTGAAAGGGGCGCACATCCGACAAAAAGGTATTGTCGAAGCACATTTGGTATGAATTGGTACACAGCTTTGTCATGGTGTCAAGTACAGGGAATGCATCTTGCAACTTTAAGTGAAGTTTGTGATAAAAGCGAAAATCCGGAAGACAGAGTGGACGCTTCATTTGTTAGCTACAAGTGTCCGAATTTTGCAAACGGAGAAGCGTCTTTCGGTTGGTCGTGGACAGGGACTGTTTCCGGCTCTACTATCGCGTATCTCGTGAATGCAGGTACTGGTAATTTCAACGGCAGCTACCGATACGTCACAAACTACGCTTTATGTTATTAGTTCCCGCTTTTAAAAACATACGAAAAAACGAAGTTTTTTTGTAAATTCGCGCCCGAAAATTGGGCGCGTTCTTGTTTGCCCGCATAGATGAGCGGGCAAACGTAAGACGCGTAGCGGCTTTCGTTGGGATGGCAGAGAGCAAACAACAAAGATGTGTAATAATAAAAAAAGCAATATTTTTTTGTTTAATTGGCAGAGTGCGTACTTTTCGACCCGTCTTCCCCCTTGCCGCGTAGCGGCACTTGTTTTTTGATTTCAATACGACAAAAACCCCAATCGTCATTCTGAGAGGGCTTTAGCCCCGAAGAATCCACATCCGCATTATGGATACTCGCAACAAGTGCGAGTATGACAAAAAGAGGGTGTCATTCTCGGGCTTGACCCGAGAATCCAATCCGTATTATGGATACTCGCAACAAGTGCGAGTATGACACATTTTTTTATTATGTCATTCTCGGACTTGTTCCGAAGATCCAATCCGCATTGTTATGGATACTCGCAACAAGTGCGAGTATGACAAAAAAAGGAAACGTCATTCTGAGCCGTAGGCGAAGAATCCACATTCCAGAGCATTTATGGATTCTTCACCCACAAGGGGTTCAGAATGACAGGAAAAAGCCAATTGTCATTCTGAGCCGTAGGCGAAGAATCCACATCCGCATTATGGATACTCGCAACAAGTGCGAGTATGACGCATTTTTTTTATTACGTCATTCTCGGGCTGTTTTTTTATTACGTCATTCTGACGCAAAGTGAAGAATCCACAAAAAAAGAATAAATTTCATAAAAATAAAAAAAGTTGTTGATTTTTAAATTTTGTTGTTTTATTTATATAAAGTGTAGTTTTTATTTAGAAAGGGAAAATTATGGAGAAAAATAATAAAAACATTGAACTTGCTGCTTACTATTTATGGCAAAACAGCGGTTGTCCGGAAGGACGCAGTGAAGAATTTTGGTACGCTGCCATCAATCAAATCAATGGTTGCGGTTGTGCTAAAAAAGCTTGCACAAAATCAGCTCAAATAAAGAAATGTGCAACTTCACGTTCAGCAAAAACCAAATCAGATTTAAAGTAAGTTCTTTATCCCCTGTGTCAGAGGTCTTTAATCGGCAGGGGATTTTTATGTCCTTTTGACGGACAATTATTCAAAAATGACATATTCTTCAGGCAAAAGAACACCAAATTGCATGCGCGCAACTTCATCAAGCATATCAGCGTCAATATTTTCATCTTGCAAGGCGTTAATGCGCTTTTCCAGTCTGTTCTTTTCCTGTTGTGTCTTGGCAAGAAGTTTTTCGCCTTTGGCAATTTCTCGATTTACTTCAAATAAACGAAAAACACCTCTTTCGCCTTGGACCAGATGAAATGTAAAATAAAACGTAATGACTAAAAAAGTCAACGGCAAAATATATAAATGCCAACGCAATTTCATCTTTTACTCCGAAACTTTACCTGTTTTTGCCGGTTTTGTATCAACAGGTTCGCCATAAACACGCACTTGATTTCGACCGTTTTCTTTAGCCGCATACAAAGCCGAATCGGCACACTTTATCAGTCCATCCAATTCGCCAGAAGCAGTCGAATCCGCAATACCGATTGAAACTGTGAAGTTAAATGCATCTCCGGATGGTTGTCTGACGGTTGTTTTTTCGATGTTGGCACGCACCCTTTCAGCAACAAGTTTACCCTGTGATATATCAGTTTCTGTGAACATACAAATAAATTCTTCACCGCCATAACGGGCAAAAATGTCTGTATCTCGAACGGTTGCTTTACAAACTCTTGCTAATGTTTTTAAAACTTCATCACCAAATGCGTGTCCATACGTATCATTGACATTTTTAAAGTGGTCAATATCCATCATAATAATACAAAATGGCGTTTTGTACCTTGACGCTGCGCGTATTTGACGGGTTGCTAATTCCTGAAATTGTCTTCTGTTATAACATCCGGTGAGGGGGTCAAGAACAGCTTTCGCAAATAAATCACGTTCTCTTTTCTTTTGTTCCGTAATATCTTTAAAAGAAGAATATAAAGCAACCTCATTATCGTAATCAATGATGCGGGCAGATATTTCTAACCAAAATGTTTCATTGGAATTGGCTTTACGCAATAACGCTTGGAAATTTTCAACAACAGGCGTATCGGATAAACGTTGTATTAACTCGTTATGAACATTTGAGTCTACATAATATTGTTCTGTTCTGAATTGTTTCATATTATCTTTATCAATATTAAACAATTCGCAAGCTTTTGGGTTGGCCAATATCAAGTGGTCGTCTTTTAATGCTGAAATCATAACAGGGAAGGGGGAAGATTGAATAAACATCGGAATTTTTGCCTGTGCCGATTTCAATTCAACAACCATATTGCGAATTTCTTGTTTTAATTGGCGCATTGTTGTGCGATAAATACTCCATACCAAAGCAATATATAAGCAACATTCAATCATCCATGAACGATAATTTAAATTAAGCAAGTCTTGGAAATAATAGGCAGATAATAATAAAACGAAAACGCCGGCAAACCTTAAATTATATGCGTTTCGCGTAAATCGTGTAATGCAAAAGAAAAGCCCTAAAATAAGTAAACCGGTTGCCAAATAAGTTGTTTGAAAAACATTTTGCATATTGCCGGATCCGTCTTTTGCAATGAAAATGCATGCACTCCAAAGTAAAAAAAAGGAAGGAATGCTCACTATCTTTCCCATCCACGAAAAGGCATGGGCGTATTCAAAAGCACCGACAATCATACTTAAGCCAGCA
>JBJFAP010000065.1:0-3096 GCA_051887975.1 Alphaproteobacteria bacterium
AGTTGTAAACGAAGTTTTTGATTTATTTGCCAACATGGGCGCAACAGACGAACAACTTGACTTTCCGATTTTATATGCTTCGGGACGTGAAGGATGGGCTGTTTACGACCTTGAAAACGACAAACGTGAAAACATCCATCCGTTAATGGATAAAATTTTGGAACATGTCCCGGCCCCGAAATGCGATATTAAAGCACCATTTTCCATGTTAATTACGACTTTGGAATCTGATCCTTTTGTCGGACGCGTTTTAACCGGACGTATTCATTCGGGATCATTAAAAGTCAATACACAAATCAAAGCTCTATCAAGTGACGGAAAAACGATTGAAACAGCGCGTGTATCAAAAATTATGGCGTTCAGAGGTTTAAAAAGAACAGCTATTGATGAAGCTTTTGCCGGTGATATTGTCACGATTGCCGGTTTTACAAAAGCAACTGTGGCAGATACTTTATGTGATTCTTCTGTAAATGAAGCCATTCCCGCGCAACCGATTGATCCGCCAACACTGGCTATGACTTTTTCAATTAACACATCTCCGTTTGCAGGACAAGACGGTGACAAAGTGACAAGCCGTATGATTTGGGACAGGTTATGCAAAGAAGTTGAAGGAAATGTTGCCTTACGCATTGCAAGAACCGACTCGACAGATTCTTTTGAAGTTGCCGGACGCGGAGAATTGCAACTTGGTATTTTAATTGAAACAATGCGCAGAGAAGGCTTTGAATTGTCTATTTCTCGTCCGCGCGTTTTATTCAAAACAGACGAAAACGGCAATAAATTAGAACCGTATGAAGAAGTTGTTGTTGATGTGGATGAAAATTATTCCGGTGTTGTTGTCAATAAAATGGCAGAACGTAAAGCCGATTTATTGGAAATGCACCCAACCGGTGGTAATAAAACACGTTTAATTTTCAAAGCCCCGTCCAGAGGTTTAATCGGCTATCATTCGGAATTTTTGACTGATACTTGCGGAACGGGTGTAATGAACCGCGTCTTTTCCGAATATGGTCCTTATAAAGGCCCGATTGAAGGCAGACATAACGGTGCTTTGATTTCTCTTGAAACGGGAAAAGCGGTTGCTTATGCTTTGTTTAGCATTCAAGACAGAGGAAAACTTTTTGTCACGCACAACACGCCTGTTTATGCCGGTATGATTATCGGCGAAAACGCCAAACCGGGGGACATTGATGTCAACCCGATTAAAGGTAAAAAACTGACAAATATGCGCGCAGCCGGAAAAGATGATAATATTATTTTGACACCGCCGACTGTATTAAGTTTGGAAGAATCTTTGGCTTACATCAATGACGATGAATTGGTTGAAGTAACACCGCATAACATCCGCTTGCGTAAAGTATATTTGGATTATAATGACAGACGCAAATTCGAACGCGGCAGATTATAAATTAAAACAACCGCCCCTTAAAAGAGGCGGTTTATTTGTATCTTTATAATGGTATTTTTATCCATTTTTCCACTTTTACATCACACGAATCATTGCGGCAGAAAATTCCCCCATAACATTACCGTTTCAAATCCCGATAGAAGTTTTCATGCGACCCAATGGCAACAAAAGTCAAAATAATTTTTTCGTCTTCATAGATATAAGCAATTAAGGTCAACTGTCCAACTATTTTGAACTTATACACTCGCAGATCTGACAAATCCCCCTTCTTTTGAACACCAATTTCAGGATCTGTTATAATTTCTTGGATGGCCTTATTCGCATCCGCCAGTTGGTTTTTATGTAATTTTTTATAGGCTTTTTCAAACCGATTTGTTTGGATAACCTTCATTACTCATTCCTAAACTTAAAAGTAGTTGTATTACCCAATTTCGCTTCATCCTTTGCCAAAGGGCATTCTTTGATAAAGTCCAATGGTAAATCGGGGTTATCCTCGGCACAACGACCTAGCATAGCCCAATATTCTATTTGTTTGGGAACTGTGCGTAAATTGACATCAGCGTAATGTGATGCTTGTTTTACAAGACTAACGGGCAAACGAACTGCGACTGTATTCATAGTGTTTCTCCTTTCGTAATTATAATATAGCATAAATTGTAGCAAAATGCAACAGAAAAAGACAAGTTGTGTAAAAAAATCACTTTTTAACATTTTTCAAAATCCGATATTGATTACATTTGCCAAAATGTATTGCCCAAATCGGCTCAATTTAACCACAGCTTTATAAACAAACAACCGCCCCTTAAAAGAGGCGGTTTATTTTTACGGATTTAATTGATATATTTATTCGTCATCAACCTCTGTGCAAACGCGTGAAAACACACCAAAGAACGAACTGATATTCCGTTTCATTCGGCATCGTTAAAGCATACGCCATTTGCTTTTTCATATCCTGCATCGCAAACACATTCGTTCCCTTGTTGGCGTTCGTTTGTAGTACATGTTAAAGTTGCATAACAAGCATTTTGATATTCCACTGCCGCCACCGCCGCCGGCCAACGAAACGCCACCACCGATTAAAGCCGCCGTTATGATAAAAAATAATGCTCTTTTCATTGTTTTTCCTTTCTTTTAGCTCGTCCCCCCACTATACAAAAAGGGATGTTTTTGTATAGCAATTCAGCAGGGGTTTTCCTTAACTTTAGCACATAAAATTCCCAAACGCATAAATTTAGCTTGTGTTTTTTAAAACATACTTTATACTTGCCCTTGAAAGGATTAAAATGCGTTATTTATTTTGCTTATTTTGCGGCATCATCTCTTCTTTCGGATTCGTTCCCGATTCGTTTTTATTTTGCCCTTTTATCGCGTACAGCGTCTTTTTTTACTTGTCAGAGAAAGTACAAAACAAAAAACAAGCCTTTTTCACAGGATTTGCTTTCGGATTCGGACAAGGCGCGGTTTCCATGTTGTGGCTTATCAACGCATTGTTAATTGACAACGGCTCTTTTATGTGGGCTGTTCCGCTTGTCCCCATCGGATTTGGCATATTCTTCGGATTGTTTTTTGCTCTTTGCTCATTACTTACTTTCTTTACAAAGACAGACATCCGAAAAGTTTTTACTTTTGCCGGGTCATATTTTTGCCGATATTTTTTCCACATATCCTGCAGGTTTGCTGGGCATACT
>JBJFAP010000066.1:0-3092 GCA_051887975.1 Alphaproteobacteria bacterium
CTTTTGCTGCTGCTGCTCCGTGCGGCGGATCAGGGCCAGCTCCCGGCGGATCTCCATTATCAGCTCGTGGCTCGACATTCATTAAAGGCTCAATCTAAAATAAAAAATAACAATCAACATTAAAAAAGTTAAAAACTTCACTTTGATTGATTTTTTTATCTCCCTTCGCTTGAAAAGAGAAGGGAGATTTTATGTTTCTCTGTCGCTATTGACAATGCAAACCATCTGGAGAAACCGTGCCCGTACATAATAAACATTTTTGTTCCGTTTCGTTATAGTATCTGTTAGGGCAACGATTACATTCTTCAACAGTGGTTATAACATAGCTGTTTGAAATATTTGCATTACATCCGACACATTCTTGTGTTTTTGAATAAAAGAAGTTTTCGCCACAACCATCATGGCAAGATTCTTTAGTAATTCCCATATCGTAAGCATTGATGGCAGGGCAAGATACGCATTTTTGGTAAGTTTTATTTGCCTGTGGACATTCAACACATTTTCCACCACGACAATAATTAAACCCGTCAACATCAGCACAGTCGCTATCATTGGAACAAGCAATGGGCAGACAGTCAGATTTGTCTTCGGTAACGCGTTTGTCAGGAGGACAAAAATAACATTTTTGTTCTGTTTCGTTATAGTACCTGTTAGGGCAACGATTACATTCTTCAACAGTGGTTATAACATAGCTGTTTGAAATATTTGCATTACATCCGACACATTCTTGTGTTTTTGAATAAAAGAAGTTTTCGCCACAACCATCATGGCAAGATTCTTTAGTAATTCCCATATCGTAAGCATTGATGGCAGGGCAAGATACGCATTTTTGGTAAGTTTTATTTGCCTGTGGACATTCAACACATTTTCCACCACGACAATAGGGGGTATCTTCGGAACAATGATTGTCAAAAACACATTTTTGACAGAAACCATCATTGCTGCAGTATGGTTTTGATGTAGGGCAGTCCCTATTTGTTCGGCACTCTCCTTCTAGGAGTGTTTCTGGTTTAGTGAAACTAGTATTAAGGAAAAATCTCATTTCATTTGGTTGTGTTTCTTGACATGCATCTAACATGTCATTTATTCTGATTTCTTCTATCCATTTTGTTTCACGATTTTTGACTTCTTGGCAAATGTTATACGATACATTTTGTATCGTAAGTTCAAAAGAAGATTCGGTTTCTGGAAAAGCTCTGATTTCATAAGATGTTTTTTGCGTAAAAATATTTTTTAACGATATGCCTTCTTCTCTATCTGTTAAAGATGAAAACAATTCGTCAACAACGATAAAACCAGCCATTTTTACATCTTCTATTATGTTGTTAGCTTCGTGTTTAATAAAGGCTTTTCGCAATAAAACAACGCTTACAACAGACAATACGCCAATTATCGCCAAAACGCCGATGATTTCAATCATCGAACGTCCCTTTTGTAAAGTGTAAAAACGCATTTTCATCATATCGTCGACTAATTTTTTAATACTATTCATTTCCATTATCTTAACAATATTTTTGTATAGTATAGAAAAAAATAGTAATTTTTCAATATTTTTTTAATAAAATAGGGTCAATTATTAAAAACATAGACATTTAGATTTTATGTTTAATAACAGATAAACTTCTGCTTGACTAAAAGTTGATCTTCCTTTATTGTCAATAAAAAATTTTTAAATAATAAGGAAATTTATGCCTTTAAACCCATCTTGTCAATTTGGACGCAGTGTGATAGAGATGCTTTGTGTGCTGTCTGTTGTTGCAGTGTTGACTTTGGTTGGATTATATGGGTATGCGACTGCAATGACCTATTATAAAGCAAATCAAACGATTTATGATGTGGATATTACGAGTAACAAAAATTCCGATGATGGGGGAAGATTATTTGAATAAAGAAGAAGGATATGAATACATCTTTACTGCTTTAGGTAATAAAAATCCGGAGGGTTATGATGTTCATGTGTTTTCTGAACCCTTTGAATCTTCGTATTTTTATCGAATTGTTGTGTCTAATGTTCACAGTTAAGTATGCAAACGTATCAATGATATGAAGCCGCCTATTATTGATGAAATCAAACCGGTTGCTTTGGATTGTAAAACGGAAAGTGGTATTTGAGATAATATGATTTTCGGTATCGGTTATATGTCGTGTTTTTTACATTTCTTTTCTTTATCTTCTATATAATTATTAAACCAAGACTTTATACCATTTTTAATAGTTGATAATATCGTATTCAAAGGAAAATTCATCATCCAATCAAATGGTAAAGAACAATAACGTCAATTATACTTTTTTATCCAAAATGCAGGTCAACAAGCTATTCCCAATGGGATGAAACAATCCGCTGTAATTTAGGGTATGTATCAAGTAAAATTGTTGAATAGCCTTCCATAGTTTGTTGTATTTTATCAACCATTACTTTTATATCATCTTTGATATATTCGTTATTTGGATAAAGTTTAAAAATTAAATCCCGCAATTCTTCTTCTAAATATTGATGAGGTTGTTGCTTTATTTCTAAAGTTATTTCTTGTCCATCTTTTACCGGCATTTCATAACGATACGGCTTATCATGCCATACAGAAACCGGTATTGATAATATCTCTTTACCATCGATTTTAATGGATTTATAGTCAATCCAAACAGGAAGATGTTCCCCATCAAAACGCTTGTCTTGTCCTTTAAAGCTTAGCTTTAAAGAACCATTTCCAGATATTCTTATCTTGATAATACTGGTCATTAAGTTTCCTTCAAGTACTTTTCCTATGCCAAGTTCATTCGTAAACCAACTTGGTTGAGTGATTTTAGCCTCTCTTGTCATTATTTCAATAAAGTTTTGATTAAATCCTTCATTTTTTATATCTAAACGCCACGTTGTCAAAATGGATAAAATTTTCGAAATTTGTTCATTCAATTGTTTTTGATTGTATGTCTTTTCATCTATAATCAGTAAATATTTTTTTAGCTGTGTGATAACGTCATTTAAATTATATTGAATATAATCAAAATGGGGAAATAATTTAAAGATTAAATCCCGCAATTCTTTTTCTAAATATTGATGAGGTTGTTGCTTTATTTCTAAAGTTATTTCTTGT
>JBJFAP010000067.1:0-3091 GCA_051887975.1 Alphaproteobacteria bacterium
TCTGATTTTACGGGAATATCGCGCGCACAAGAAATACAAGATGTTTTAAAAAATGATTTGGAAGCTTCGGGCTTATTTCGTGTTATTAACTCGGCAGCATATATTCAAAATATGGAAAGTGTCGAACAAACACCCGATTTTGAAAATTGGCAGGTCATCAATGCGCATGCTTTGATTGTTGCAGATGCAAATGTTGCGCAGGATGGACAAATTCAATTGAATTTCCGTTTGTGGGATATTTTTGAAAGGCAATCAAAGTTAAAATCAACTGTTAAATTGCCTTCTAATGAGTGGCGCAGATTGGCACATATTGCAGCGGATAAGATATACGAGCAAATGACGGGCGATAGCGGTTATTTTGATTCCAGAATTGTTTATGTTTCGGAAACAGGTTCTTTTTCCAAAAAAGTGAAAAGACTTGCGATGATGGATCAAGATGGCGCGAATCATTATTATTTAACGGACGGAAAGACTCTTGTACTGACGCCGCGTTTTGCACCTTCTGTTCAAAAAATTGCCTATTTATCTTTTGATAAAGGGAAACCCAGAATTTTTATTATGGACATTACAACCGGTATAACAGAAGATTTGGGACACTTCGATGGGATGAATTTTGCACCGAACTTTTCTCCGGATGGCAAAAAATTACTTTTATCACAAGTCATAAAAGGCAATTCTGAAATTTTCCTGTACGATTTGAATACAAAGAAAAAATCCAGATTGACAAATAATATGGCAATTGACACATCCCCCAGTTTTTCACCCGATGGTAAAAGAATTGTTTTTAATTCAGACAGAGCCAGTTCTCAACAACTGTATGTAATGGATTCGGACGGTTCAAACGTAAAAAGAATAAGTTTCGGTTCTAAAGGCTCGTATGCGACTCCGGTTTGGTCGCCAAGGGGTGATTATATTGCTTTTACAAAAATACAAAATAATACTTTTTATATCGGTGTTATGCATCCGGATGGTAGCGGTGAACGATTGATTACCGAAGGTTTTTTGGTCGAAGGACCTACATGGTCGCCAAATGGCAGAGTTTTAGCTTTCTTTAAACAGCAGGGCCCAAATAACGAAGCCGGAATTGCCGGACCGACAGGTTTGTATTCAATCGATATTACAGGATATAATGAACGTTATATTCCAACACCGCAAGATGCATCTGATCCCGCATGGTCGCCGTTGCTTTCGAAAAAAAAGATGTAAGTTTTTTATTTTCTTAATCAAAAATTAACAATTGTCTGCTTACACTGACAATAAGATTTTTAGTTCGGACTCTAATTAAGGGAGCTTTTTATGAAAAAAACAACATTGCTTTTACTTTCTTGTGCCGGTGTTTTGGCCGGATGTTATACATCGCCGGAAATGAATGAAGGCAGATATGAAAATTTATATATAGAAGATGAATCGGCTTGCCGATATAACGATGGTATTTATCAACATAAGGGATTGCGTCGTTGTCTTGAAAACAGAATGGCATATGAAGACGCCAACAAAAAGACCGTTAAAATTTTACAACAGAAAGACGGAACGGCACTGGTTATTCCAAAAACTTATGATGATGCTTTGATGTCCGAACAGAATCGTGTGTATGAAGTTGTCGAACGCGACACCAATACGATTTTCACAAATGAAAATGCAAAAGCTTCCGAAGAAGATTTTGCACGTCTTGTGGAAAAGCCTGTGGTTGAAGAAGAATTGGCCGATGCTGTGCTTCCTGAGCCTGCGTTGGTTGTGGATGAAAGTGATGTTGTGATCCCAGAGCCTGCGTTGGTTGTGGATGAAAGTGATGTTGTGTACGAAACGCCGCCAGATGAAAACGTTGTCGAAACAGAGCATTCTGTTCAAGAAACAGATGCTTCTGTGCCTGTTGTTCAAGAAACAGATGCTTCTATGCCTGTTGTTCAAATTGTTGTCGAAGCGGAAAATCCTGCTCCACCACAAGTTGTCCCTGTTGTTGAACAAGTCGTGCAGACCGAAGAAGAAGTCGAAGAAGACAAAGAATGTTGTGATGAATGTTGCGAAAATGAGGAAGATACCTCTGATGAAAAAGATATGACATTTGTCATGCAGCCGTCAGATGATGAAGTGATTATTTCGATTAAAAGTAAGAAAAAGTCAGGCGAAACATGTACGTGTAAGCAAAAAAAATCTAAAAAGACGGAAGTTTTCAAAAAAAATGAAAAAGAATACTTGCCATTGGAAGAAAAATAGAGTAAAACAATAAATGTATTAATTTTAATAAAGGAGACTTACAATGAAAAAAATCGTTATTGCTTTATTGATTGCTTGTGCTTGCGTATCAGCTTGCTCTTCGACAAATGATGCAGCTGCAACAAAGACACGTTCTTCTGCTGTTGAAACATTGCCTGCTGAAAACAAGTAATAATTTGGAGTTAAAAGATGAAAAAAACATTTCTCTTTGCTGTTTTGGCGTGTTCATTTTTGGCCGCTTGTACATCTACGGATAAAGATGCAGATGTTTTCTCATCTCCTGGAAGGTGGAATGACTGGGCTGAAGCTGACATCAGCGATTTGCAAGATACAACGGCCTCGAGTCGTTTTAAAAACGATGTGATTAGCCCTGTTATTTACTTCGGATTTAATTCTGCCGCATTGTCTGCACCGGCTTTGGACGTTTTAAACGAACAAGTCGCATGGTTGCATAACAATCCGAATGCGTTGGTTGTTGTCGAAGGACACTGCGATGAACGTGGAACTCGCGAATATAACTTGGCTTTAAGTGAAAAAAGAGCATCTGCCGTGGCTGATTATTTCATCGCAAATGGTATTGATTGCAAACGCATCAGAATAATCGGTTATGGTAAGGAACGTCCTGCTGTTTTCGGTTCTTTCGAAAATGCTTGGGCAAAAAATCGCCGCGCGGTTACAATCGTTCAATAGAATTTTTTAAAAAAAGCTTTTCAAAAGGGTGCTTTACTTCTATGATAGAAGGAAGCACTTTTTTGATTCGAAAATATAAATGGAGTCTGTATGAAAAAAATATTTTTATTTGCTTTTTTGATGATAAGTTTGAACGCATTTGCACAATTAGTTTCTGATGAAAATGCAATGTACGACAGAATGGATC
>JBJFAP010000068.1:0-3073 GCA_051887975.1 Alphaproteobacteria bacterium
TGATTGAAAAGCAAACAAAAGGCGATACGCCTAAAACGGCAGATAACAACGTTCCCAGCCCGACAAAGTAAATAAAAGTGTAAAGTAAAAATGCAAAAAAACTCATTGAAATCTCCACCGTTAAAGTCAGTATAATGGGATTTAAAATGAAATACAAGTAAAATTTATGAATATTTTCAATGTGTATATGAATGCCTTGTATTGTCATTCTGAAGCGATAGCGAAGAATCCAAGAAAAAAAATAAAAAGTCATATTCGTGCTTGATCCAAGAAGCTCTTCATATATTCGCAAAATCAAGAATATGTCGAAAACGGAAAAATAAATTCCGGCACAAAGTCCGGAATTGTATTTTAAAGATGTTGCCATCCAATATCAAGAGCAATCACTATCGTTCTTGTAAATTACCATCTCGGCTAAATTGATAACTTTTAGTCGGATTAACGGCTTGTTTAGCCTGTTGAACTATCAGCGCTTGAGCAACAATCTTTTTTTCTTCTTCACTTAAGCTATTCGATTTTGCAAGATATTTTTTTACATCGTCAGTCATTGTTGCTGCCGGTGGCATATTTGATAATGCTTCCAAAAGTGTTGAGGGTTTCCGGCTTATTTGAGTATTCGTATTCGCGTTTGCGGTATTGGTTGCGTTCTGCACCTGAGTATTCGTGTTTGTATTGATTTCATCTTTGCTTTGCTGTATTTGGCGAGAAAGCTCTTGTTTTCTATCATCAATATTTTCATTTATAAGATCTGTTCCGGCTTGTACTTCTCCACGCGTTTTTTGTGATTGAATATTTGTGTTTGTATTAATTTCATCTTTGCTTTGCTGTATTTGGCGAGAAAGCTCTTGTTTTCTATTATCAATATTTTCATTTATAAGATCTGTTCCGGCTTGTACTTCTCCACGCGTTTTTTGTGATTGAATATTCGTGTTTGTATTGATTTCATCTTTGCTTTGCTGTATCTCACGAGAAAGCTCTTGTTTTCTATCATCTATCTTTCTGGAAATGTCATCCGTTTTTGCATCAACGGTAGATACAGAAGTTTGCAAATTATCCAGTTTTTTATTTGCTTCATTCAAAGCCTGTTCTTGTCTGTCTTGTTGTTCTTGCTTTTCTTTTTGAGAAGGGCTATGAATCGTATCTTCCATCTTTTGAAGTATGGATGGATCTTTCTGAACCTCTGCATAATAATCGGTTTCAACACATTGTTTGAGTTCGTCATTGATGGTACGCATATCAATGCCTTCGGCAGGCAATCTGTAAGCTTGATGGAATCTGTATGCGACGGCCAATTGAACCCCAACCTGATTTAAAGAGTCTTCTTTAAATTCAAAGTTACCATTGGATTCGTTTGTTTTTCCTTCCATCTTTTCAATTTGGTGCGCCAGTGTAGGGGCAATCTTTTCAAGGAACGGATTTTCATGAATAATTTGTTGAAGAAGTTCTTGCTTTCGTGCTTGTTCCGCATCTTTTTCTTCCTGTGAACGTTCCCCTGCTACTTCAGGAATATGAAATTTCTTCAAGTCTTCCAACGCTTTATTCATTTTTCCAAGATCAGAATCCGGTGTCGCCGTTTCCATGTTCGTTCTTAATTTGTTCCAATCGCCTGCTGCGCGAACCAAATCCTGATGAATAACAGCGTTATAATGACTATCTGAACGTCCGTCCTCTGCAACAACATTGCGCAAGAAATCCTTTCTTTGTGCCAAGTCTTTAACGTATTGTTCTTCGGCACGTTTTTGTTCTTCACTTTGACGTTTTTGTTCTTGTTCCTCGAACATTTTCGGATAAAGACCATTATCCATGAACAAGTCAGATTGTTTTACATACTGTTCAACTTCGTGCCGTCTGGGCGCAGAACCATGCAATTGTGCAGAACGATACGCCAAAGTACCCCATTGAAGTTCCTTTTTTTGTTTTTCGTTTAAATTGTATTTTCCGTCTTCTCTTAAATCAATGTGAGCTTGCTGTAATAATTCCGGATTTTCCTTTGCCATATTGACAGCCAAGGCATTCATATCACCTTTTGATTTGATAAAATCCTGATGTAAAAAGTCGGTTGCTTTTTCAGGAGTGCCGGCAAACATTTTAGCAAGCTCTTTTCTGTTTTCCATCCATTCGGCCTGCTCTTTTTGAATATCTTCTTTTAACTTGGTATTTGCTTTTTGTTGCATCGCCATTCGTTTATCCAACCATTTTACAACCACATTCGGAACGTAGAAGATGGAGTCGATGGCCATTTGCATAAATGCTTTTTCAGGGTCGGCGGCGTTCAAGAAGTCTGTCGCAATACCGCCAACGCCCCAGAAAGAGGCCTTTTTATGTCTGTCGTGAAGTCCCCATTGATCGCTTGATGTCCATTCGACACTCGGATTAGCTTTTACCGGAGTAAAAGGAATCATGGTGTGTGTCGCACCGATATTCGGGCGAGAAGGAATATCACCTTTGCTTGCACCGCCCCAATCGGGTGTCGATGCGGGATCCGTAATAAAACCGGCATCTTTTTGATAGCTTTGCCAAACATATTCTTCTCCGGGTCTTCCGTAATATCCTGCCATGATTATACTCCTTTTATATAATTATCTTTTTAGGTGCATTATTGCATAAAAAACAGATTCTGTCAAGCATTTTATGCTTTCATTGTTTTAATATAACTGCCGATTTTTTTATTCAACTGTTTGGCTGCACTAACAGATATGATTCGTTTTCCTTTTTCATCTTCAACCTTAATTGGGGAAAAGGCCGCCGGATTGGTAATCAAAACTTCCCATGCTTGCTTGGAATCAATGTCAGCCATATTTAAATAATTGCGAAAAAGGCGTTCCCCGTTAATCGGAAACTTTTGAGTTGCCAATTTATTCGCAAAAGATTTGATAATTTCTTTGCGTTGGCGTTGATATTCCATAATTTTTTGATAAACGGCATTGCCTTCTTCAACTGCGGCACGTTTTTTTTCTTCCAAAGCGTCTTCAGCTTCTTCTTGACAGACATCAATGTAATCCAAAATAGTTAAACGCCAAAAATCATCTTGTTTATAATGTTTATTAAGCGATTCAATCATCGGAATAACCGA
>JBJFAP010000069.1:0-3067 GCA_051887975.1 Alphaproteobacteria bacterium
GATTTGTTTTGATGGTGATGGTGCCGGTATGCATGCTGCACAGCGAGCAGCTCACAGGGTTTTGCCTGTTTTGAAAGAAGGGTGTTCTTTAAAGTTTGTGTTCTTACCGGACAATTTGGATCCTGATGAATTTGCAAAATTACGCGGAAAAAAAGATTTCGAAGCATTGTTAGCTGATGCAAAGCCTTTAAAATGGTTGCTTTGGAATGAACTGACTGTCGGTAAAAATTTTGAAACACCCGAACAATTTGCCGCACTGGAAAAGCAAATTGCAGAATTGTTATCAAATATAAAAAATAATACTGTACGCGGTTATTATGAAAAAGAATTTACATTAGAATTAAGGAAGTTTACAAAAGAAATGATGTACTTGAATCGAAACGGAAATACGAAAAAGGTTGTTCCTTCTATGACGGTCAATATTATACCGGCTTTGTCGCCTTTGGTTAATGACATTAAAATGTTGTTGACATATATTATTTTATTTCCGGAACTGTATGCAGAGCATATGGATGATTTAATCAATTTAAAAATTACGGACAGAAAAGCCTTGCGTTTGATGGAAATTTTAACAACAGAGCTGACGGAAAATCCTGTTATTTCTGCTGAAGATTTACATAAGCTTCTTGAAACAAAGTATTCTAAAAACATATTTATTTACTTAAAAACAGAATTAGAAACGTTGGAACGCGCACAGAAAACTCAACGCGTTGCCCAAAAAGAATTTAAGGAACGCCTGTCCGCTTTAAATGCGGCTTTGTTAAATGAAGAAATAAATAATCTTTTAAAAGAATTTAAAAAGACTCAAGATCCGCAACTTTGGACGCAAATTCTGTCTTTAAAACAGGAATTGGAACAAAAAAGTGATGAAGATTTAATGTAAATCAGGATAAAATTTTGTTATTTTACACGACCTTCATTACGGTCTTTATCCGGTCCTAATAATTCAAACTTTGCACGATCAGGAGAGTTGCTTGCATATTTTCTGTTCATAAAATCAGCCATATCTTTTGGCGGTGTTTTATTATTTGAAAATTGGTTAAATTGCAGGTAATTTTTTAAATTTTCCTGCTGCATTGGTCCTTCACTTACCAAAGAAAGTTTTTTGATAGTTTCTTTTAAATGTCCATGTGATTTGGCTTCCAGAGGAGAAAAATTGCTTTCGTCAAAATTCATGCGTGATTTGTTGGTTTGCTCTTCTACTTTTTCCATTGCTTGTTTTGCCGAATCTAAACCTTTGCCGGCTAAATCTTTTAGGATATCTTTATTTTCGCGGGCTTTGTCCGGTGTTATATCTTTGCCGGATAAAAGCGAATCAAGGAGGTTTTTTACGATTTTTTCAGCTTTTTCACGATCTTCTTTGGTTAGTTGCGACAAATCAGATACATTTTTTAATACAGATAAATCCTTTGTTATTTCGTCTGCCGGAGTCGCACCTACACTAAAGTCATCAGCCATTTTTTAATCCCCTTTCTTTTTACATAAGCTTAACATAGCTATTTTTCTTGAACAAGTCAAGCATTTTATTAACGACCGCCATGCCCGCCACCGCCATGATGATAGCGCATCCTTTGCTGTTTTGGTTTCTGTTGTTGTTGTATGTAGCTTTTTAATTGTTTTTCAGCCGCTGTTTTTAAATTCTGCAATTCTTTTGAATCTCCTTTTTCTTTAATTATTCTGTCGATGAAATCGATTTCTCCTTGTAAGATTTTACCTTTAACGCCATATGCCGGTGTAAAAGAATATCCCTTTTTTTGTCGCACTTGCTTGATTGCAAAATGTATTTCCGGAATTGTTTTAAGTTCACCATTTACATAGGATTTCAAAGCAGGTTCGACAATTTCGTGGGCATCATATTCCATTTTGCCTTCGTCAAAATAATTTTGGGATTGGGCTTGCGGTGTAAATCCCAAACTTTTAAGCCTCAAAATATCTTTTAACCCGTCAGCAATAAATTGTCCCATTTCCCCAAGTGCGTTGTTTTTGTTGCGAAAAGCGTGTGCTAATTCAGCAATAAAAGCTCTTTCTGATACATTATGAAGGTAAATGTTTCCGCCAGATAATAAGTTGGAGGAAAAATAATTTGCCGTGCTATTTACAAACGGTGCAATCAGGTTAAATTTAGAACCTTTCGGATATACTCCCGGATTGCCGGAGGCAGCCAGCAAATCATAATATTTTGTCAGTCTTTCGGATAACAGTAGAGAATGCTGATGTTTGTATTGTTCTGTGTTGTATTCTTTCTTATACGGATTGTTTGGAAATACTGCTTCAGATGCTATTTGGTGTATGAAAATAGTGGTGGGTAAGTCTTTTGCCTGCGTTATTTCCTGATTAAGATTGCCGTAAAATTTTATTTGTTCAAAGGGGGTAAATCGACTTTCAGTAGAAAACTTTTTTTCCATAAATGAGTATTCTTTTTGAAAACAAACGCGAGCTCGATAATATTCCATAAACTTTTCTTTTGCCTGTTTAGGATTTTGTGTGTCAAATGTTTGTTTGTCGTATTGGAAAGTCGGTAATCCTTGCTTAATTGCTTTTTCTTGTGCTTCTGTAAAACCATGAATTGCGGGTAAGGTGTCTTTAACAAAATCGCGCCCCGGATAAAGTAAATTCAACATCGAAGAAAGTTGCTGACTGAACATTTCTTCAGCCATTTGAAGTTGGGGCGTTTTTTCTTGTAAAGGTATTTTTTCTAACTGATTGGAAGAAGGAAAGAAAACTTTATCCGACTGTTCAACAAAATTTAGCTCTTGTGGTGTTTTTTCTTGAATTTTCTGCGGACTTTGTTCTTGCGCCTTTGCGCTAAAAGATGAAAAGGCAAGCAGTACAGATGTCATTACTGGGGTTGCACGTTTCATTACACTATGCCATAAATCATTTTTCATTTCACACCTCTCTTATCATTCACATCTTTTATTATAACAGTTTTTAGTAAGAAATGCAATAAAAATTACATTTGTTCTGCCATTTTTGCAAAATTTTCAAGTAAGCTTTTAACGCCTGTTAATCGATCAATCGGATCTTTCCAAGATCGCGTAATGGTCAACTTATCCGGTTTTAATTT
>JBJFAP010000070.1:0-3059 GCA_051887975.1 Alphaproteobacteria bacterium
GCTTCTGCTGCCAGTGCAAAAGCAGAAATTGCCTCGGATAAAGCGGATATCGCCATTGAAAAATCAAATATTGCAACAGCGGCAGCCACAACAGCCGCTGAAATAGTATCATCAAAAGCCAACAAGGATATGGACAATCTTTCCACGACAGGGAAAAATGTTCTTGTTAACTTACTAACGCCGGATTATGAGCATCTGATTGAAAATAATAATTCCGCCCCAGAAACTTATATTGCAACACAAGATTGTTATGTTTGCGCAAAAGGTTCGACATTGGCCTATGATCTATACAAAGATAATACAAGTATTTTAGTTGAATTCTTATATTCATCAACTTACAGTTCTGCGTGGGCCTTTTTACCAAAAGGTTTTAAATTAGTCAGACGTAGCACCAGCCAATACAATAACTTTGTCATTGTTCCTTTAAAAGCATCTTAACTGTCTTTGAGTACTCGCCTTTAAAAGACGGGTACTCTTTAGCTTATTTTAATTATCTTAAATAAATTAAATAAGTAAATGTACTTTTTCCCTCTTTTCTCTTGGATTTTTAAAAGAGGAATGATAGAAAATAGTTTTACAAACTCTTTACTTGTTTCTCTTGAATAATTAATTAGGGGAAGCCCTAAAAAATGCCATAGTGTCTTTTGGCCATACTTTTCAACTTGAATAAGCTTTATTCCCAAAAAATACACTCTCTTTTTCTTTTTTAAATACGACATTATCTGTTGAAATAATGTTTTTTTATAAATATCATTTAAAGCGGTAGATGGACAATAAATACAATCTAATATTTTTTTATCTTTTTTAGAAAAATACTGATAAAATGATTTTAAATAAGTATTAATTTCATTGGCGGAAAAAACAATTGGATATTTAGACAAACGATTGGAAATATCCTTAGAAAAATTCACGACATTGTCAGAAATCGTTTTGGTCAGCTTATTTCGCTGATATTCTTCAATAGTTGGTTTTTGATAAACAGGTTTCCCTTGAACTAAATCTGAGATAGGTGGTTCTGGAGCCATTAAAATAAACTCAACAATGGCAGTGATACAGCCGATTTTTTCAAATCCATCTGACCAAGACGAATAAGAAATCCCCATTTTCTGAGCATTATCTTTATAAGCAATGGTATATATCCCTGTTGTTTTTTGATGTAAAACTTTTTCCAGTAATAATTGCGCAGAGAAGGTCGCTGCCCCTGAATCAATAATATATGTTTCTTTTTCGGGGGATATTCCTAATTTAATCAAATAGTCTAAATACTCTTTTTGTTTCTGTTCAGCATCTTTAGCCAAAATTGAGATATTTTTCTTTAGAAAAGAATCTTTTTCGCTGTAATTGTTGAAGTGTGGTAATTTCCCAATTTTTTCACGCAGGCAAGACAAAACAAGGTCTGCACTATCCTCATTGTCCCAATTTAACAGCATTCTGGCTCGTAACATTCTTTGGGCATATACATAAAAACACATGCCTTTTTGATGAGAGTTGACCGCTTCAAAAATGCGTTTCAATGTATATCCATCCCTGGCGATAAAAAGTAAATTAGGTAAATCTTTAGGGTTGATTTTTTGGGTAATAAAAGTGTTAAAGCCATATCCAATTGGGCCACCCAAACAATAAGCAAAATCTGACCAATACTCCTTTGATTCAAAGAAATTCTTTTTTTCTTTTATCCATTTTTCAACTAATGTTGTCAAAATTAAACTGATTTCCAAAGAATTTGGATGTTCTTTATAAACTTTTTTTAACCTTTTATGTTTTTTGAAAAATTGATCGGAATTCTTCAAAACTTGATAGGTATCTAATCCAACTTTTTGTGCTTGCAGAACATCAGAAACCTTATGGTCTCCAATATGTAAAATCTTTTTGGGATTCACATTTAAATCATTAAGGACCCTCTTGTATAAGTTTCCGGAATATTTTGCAACACCTTCCTCGTTTGATAAATAGAATTTATCCCAAGCAGTATATCCGTTTTTGCGTAAAATCTTTTCCAAAGTAGCTTTTGGTAAATACATATCGGACACAATAATAATTTTTTTGTTTAATTTTAAAGCTTCTTGATAAATGGAAAAAATTTCAGGATTCTGAGCCAAAAAAGTTTCTTCAAAATCTAATTCTGTTTGTTTTGCCCCTTGATACTCTTTGGGTAAATACAAATATATTTCATCCAAAGTGACATCTTCTTTTGAGGCATTTTTTCTGGCCTTCCATTCAGCAATTTTTCTGGCTTCAGCAAAGCCCTTTCTGTCTGTAAAACGTTCCATATGTAAAAATAAGTGATCTGGACTTAAATAGGGTCTTATTAACAACGTATCAAATATATCAAACGAAATAATATCGTGATCTTTCAGTAATTCATGCAGATCCGTACTCATCTATTACCTTTCAAATGCGAAAATAATTCAAAACTTCTGACAATTGCTTTATCCATATCGTAATATTTATAATCCCCAAGACGCCCAAGAAAATAGACATCTTTTAATTTCTTTTTCAATTTTTTAATTGGACAAATTTTAATCATAAACCATAGAAAAGGCAATTTTATTTTTGTTCGCCAACCAGGAAAGTAAAATTCCTTATCGTAAAAAGGTGATTTTTCAACATAGACCCAATAATAGCCTGGAATTTCTTCTTTTGACCGCTTCCAAACTTTCGGATTACGCCCCGCATAGTGGATGATAATGGGATTTTTTTGTGCTTTTAATAAAGCGTCTTTGCCTTGCGCTCGCTCTAACCAAGGATATTCTGGGGCCTTATCCATCTCATCATAAATATTTTCCAATACGCAATATTCAAACGGGACAGGATAAATCTTATCGGCGGCCAAATTCAAAATGTCCAAATCAAAAAATTTCAGCCTTTCCCCATACGTTTTTATAATTTCCACAAATTTATCCCACATCTTTTTTTCACGCCACAATTTGGTATCAATTACCATAAATCCGGGCATATATACATAAGGCTTTTTGTTTTCAGGATAGTGTGGATGAACGCCCTCTTTTTCATCTTGGCGTTCGGCAATAATGCCGCCCCAATCGGCCCCTTGTAAATCT
>JBJFAP010000071.1:0-3055 GCA_051887975.1 Alphaproteobacteria bacterium
ATGAGGGAGAAAACAAGGCTGGTAAGTATAACGCAGATATCTAATGTGATTGGAGTTGTCAATCCTATTGAAAAAGTGATTGATTTGGCGCACAGAGCAGGGGCAAAAGTGCTGGTTGACGGTTGTCAAGGAATTGTACATACTTCGGTTGATTTGCGCGAACTTGATGTTGATTTTTATGCTTTTTCCGGACATAAGTTGTATGGTCCGACCGGAATTGGCGTTTTGTATGGAAAAGAAGAAATTATGAATGAATTGCCACCTTATCAAGGTGGTGGCGATATGATAGAACATGTCAGCTTTTCGGGCGTTTCGTTTGCAAAAACACCGGCAAGATTTGAAGCCGGAACTCCGGCTATTATTGAAGCAGTCGGTTTAATGGCCGCATGCAATTATGTTAAAAATATCGGGTATGTGCGCATAGAAGAACATGAACGACAACTGATGCATTTATTGTCAGAAGGTCTTGATTCTGTCGGCTGTGTCGAAACACTTGGTGATATAAAGTTGAAAAAAAGTTTGGTGTGTTTTAATTTAAAAGGTATTCATCCGCAAGATGCTGCCATGGTTTTATCTGAAATGGGGGTTGCAGTGCGTGTTGGACATCATTGCGCTGAACCTATTACCGAAAAATATGGCGTGAATGCAAGTATCAGGGTTTCTTTGGGAATTTATAATGATGGTGATGACATTATGAAATTGATCACAGCACTTTTAAAGACGCAAAAAATTTTGGGGAGAAAATAAAATGGATGATATAAAACCTGAGATCAATTTATCGGAAGCTGATTTAACGGATTTTCACGCAACTATGGGTGAACCTTTGAAAGAAGGTATTAAGCCGGCAACAGAAAGTATGGTTATTGAGGCTTTAAAAACGGTTCAAGATCCTGAATTGATGTTGGATATTTATTCTCTTGGCTTGATTTATAAAATTGACATAGCATCTAACGGAAATGTTAAAATAGAAATGACTTTGACTTCGCCAATGTGTCCGATAGCAGGGGAAATGCCTTCAATGGTGGCGCTTGCTGTTTCAAAGGTGGAAGGTGTCGGTGTTGTGGATGTTTCTTTGGTGTGGGATCCGCCTTGGACTTTGGACAATTTGGATGATGATTTAAAATTGGCTTTGGGAATAGAAGATGTTTCTAAAGAAAATGCAAAATAAAATTTTTTGATTGTATTGGGTGTTTTTTTTATTGAATGAGAAAGAAATAAAAGAATGACTTATAAAAAAGATGGGTCATTCTGTGATTGGAATGCTGGGTGTTTTGGCAATTATCAGGATGTTGTCTTTGGTCGGTATCAGTACTGATAAATTCACTTCCTGCCGGTCATTTTGTGGCAAGTCTTACAAATATTTATCAATGTGTAAAATGTCCGCTACAAGTTGCCGGTACATATCCGGTAAGTACCAAAGAACAATGCCATACCTGTGGTAATAATTATTTTCTTGGCGCAAGCAATTTTTGCAACATATGTACAGCAGCGTCCGATTCTGCACATAATGCTTCACAGGATGAATGCCAACGTTGTACAAATCGTTATTATGATGAAGCAATGCAAAAATGTGCGCTTTGCCTCGCAGGTAAAAAAGCTTCAGCCCTTCAGCCGATGGTTTAAGTTGCGTGGATGAATAAAGCTTTTTACTACGGTTGTTTTTGTTCGGTTCTTTCTTTCAAGAACTTTTCAAGCCAATGAATATTGTATTGTCCGTCAATGAATTCGGCTTCGTGGATTAAACGTTGATGCAGTGGAATTGTTGTTTGAATGCCATCAATTACAAATTCATCCAAAGCTCTGCGTAAACGCATTAACGTAGCGTTTCTGGTTCTTCCGAAAACAATCAATTTCGCAACCAAGCTGTCATAGCAAGCAGGTACTTTATATCCTGCAAACATTGCAGAATCTACCCGAACCCAAAGTCCGCCCGGTACATACCAACAATCAATTTTGCCGGGGCTTGGAATAAATGTGTCCGGATTTTCTGCGTTGATACGGCATTCAATGGCACACCCTTGAATGTGAATATCTTTTTGCGTATAGCCTAACGGTGCGCCGGTCGCAAGACGAATTTGTTCGCGTACAATATCAATACCGGTAACCATCTCGGTAATCGGATGTTCCACTTGCAAACGTGTATTCATTTCAAGAAAATAAAATTTTCCGTCTTCAAACAAAAACTCCAAAGTTCCTGCATTGGAATAACCGATTTTTTGCATTGCATTCGTAACGACATCAAACAAATATTGCCGTTGTTGCTGATTGAGTGCAGGAGAGGGGGTTTCTTCGATAATCTTTTGATTTTTTCGTTGTAAAGAACAATCGCGTTCCCCTAAACAAACAACATTTCCATGATTGTCGCCCAATATTTGAACTTCAATATGACGCGGATTTTGTAAGTATTTTTCAATAAAAACAGTATCATCTCCGAATGCCGCCTTTGCTTCTTTTTGAGCCAATACAAAAGCAGAGGATAATTCTTCTTGTGAAAAAGCGATTTTCATTCCTTTTCCGCCACCACCGTTTGCTGCTTTTACAATAACCGGATAACCGATTTTTTCAGCAACAATCAAAGCTGCATCTAAATTAGAAATTGCGCCATCAGAGGACGGTAAAACAGGAAGTCCCGCATCCTTTGCCGCTTTTTTTGCTTCAATTTTATTGCCCATCTTACGAATCATAGAAGATTTTGGGCCGATAAAAGTAAGCCCATGCATTTCAACCATTTCCGCAAAATCGGCGTTTTCGGATAAAAAACCGTATCCGGGATGAATGGCATCTGCTCCGGATATCAATGCGGCACTGATAATCGCGGCTTTGTTTAAATAAGAGTCCCTTGCCGCAGAAGGTCCGATACAAATTGCCTCATCTGCTAATCGGACATGCATAGCATCTGCATCAATCGTTGAATGAACAGCAACTGTTTTAATTCCCATTTCTTTACAGGCTCTGTGTATCCGTAAAGCAATTTCACCACGATTTGCAATTAAAACTTTTTCAAACATTTTATTCAATCACAAATAAAGGTTCACCAAATTCAACAGGCATACCC
>JBJFAP010000072.1:0-3030 GCA_051887975.1 Alphaproteobacteria bacterium
ATCAAACCACGGATTTGCTTTCGGATTTAGCCAAATCATCGGCTTGACTTCTTGTTCGGCATATAAAGACAGCATATCGGAAAACCAAATATTTCCGCCAACATAGTGTATTTTTTGATGCGTTTTTTGTTCATATCGTTCAATTAAATCGCGTGTTATTTGCCTACAATTCGATTGAAAACGAACAGACTTTGTCAAGACGCACTGCCCTGCATAAACAAATGCGAACACCATACTCCAAACAAAAACAGCTTTGATAAATTGTGTTGCCTTTTGGTTGTTCCATTCGCGCCTGATAAAATAAAAAAACAAAATTCCCCATACAAAAAGACTCGGAAAATTCCACATATCCTTAAGCGGCGTTCCCCACAAAGCCGATTTTACGACCCAAAATAATGTGGGGATAATTCCTATACAAAGTAAAAAACGACTTGTTTCAGTATCTTTTTGAAATTCAATTTTTCTTTGCTTGCTTGCTAAAACATAAAAAGTAATAAGTGCCGGCAAAACAAACAAAACTTGCGCAGCCATAAATTTTAACGGATAAACAAAATGTTTCAAAAAAGACGTTATTTTACCTGTCGGATTACGTGTAGCAATATAATTTAACACACCAAAGTCTGTTTCATACAACCATAATAAATGTGGCAAGCAAACAATAAAGCAGATTAAAACGCTTAAATAGGCTTTCGGATTTTTAAACAATTTTTGCGCCTTGGGAGTCATTAAAACAAAAACCCCAAAAGCGATGCCTAACACGCCACCGACATATTTATTTAAAATATTAACCCCCATCAACACGCCAAACAAAAGCCAATCTTTTAATTTATCATTTATATACGCACGCCAGAAAAAATATGTACACCATGGCCATATTGCTAAAGAAACAACATTGACGTTAAACTCTGTTGCCGAAAAATGATAAAAAATGATACCTAATTGAAAAGCGGTTGCCAAAACAGCTTGCGTTTCAGACAGAAAGTATTTCGCTAATTTATAAATTCCATAAAGTCCTAACAATACACAGATTTGGCTCAATAAATACATTGAAAAATCTGTTTGTCCGAGCAATCGATAAAATCCATAAGACAGCCATCCTGAAAAAGGCGGATGTTTTGTCGTTCCCCACAGACAATATTTTCCCCAAACAATTGCTTCTTGTGTATCCATCGGCAAACTTTGCCGCAACAAAGGCACAACACTCCAAATAAAAGCACTGATTAAAGCCGCCCACATAAATAATTTTTGTTCTTTTTTCATATAAATTGCCCTTAAACTGATAGATAACAGATTACTCAAAATAAGAAAAAAAGTCAACATACAAAAAAAGAGGCTTTATACAAAAGCCCCTTTTCATTTTTAAAGTCAATTTTATTGTGCTGATTTTGCAACGGATTCCATATTCTTCTTTAAGTCATCATTTGCTTTTTGAATGCGCTTATTCGCGTCTTCAATTTTGGCATTTGCTTCTTCTTTGGCACGTTCGAAATTTTGCTTTGCGTTGTCTGCGTCAGCTTGCAATTTTTTGATTTGTGTCATCGCATTTGAAATTGTTTTTTCTGATTCAGCCTTTACTTTATCAAACTTATCTTGCGCGGCTTTAATGTCTGCTTCCGCTTTTTGTGTAACAGCAGCAGCTTCATCTTTATAGCGTTTTATCAAAGCTTCATATTGGGCTTTTTCGGCTTCATTAACTGAAAATTTAATTGGTTCATCAGCCAATGCAGAACCCGCAATCACACATAAACTTAAAGCACACAAACCACTTAAAATTGTTTTTTTCATTTTTTTCTCCTTTATATTTTTCTGAACAATGGTTTACCTTGAATCATTTTTGCCATTTGCGCTTCCATCAAAGTGGCTAAGTTAATCTTTCCATCTCTGACAACCTGACGCATTTGATCTGCTTCCATCGGATCGGGATTAGCAAAGCAATAATGCAAAGTTGGCATTAACTTTGAAGTTCCCGTCAATTTTTGGTGAATAACCCCCAAAATACCGCGCGCTAATAAATCCGCAGCCAACTGTTCATTCATTCCACCGGCTGTTGCGTATTTTATCAAAGAAGTTAAACCGTCTTCCAAGTTATTCGCGTGAATTGTTGAAATAACCAAGTGTCCTGATGTAGCAGCTCTTAAAAGTTCGCTTGCCGTTTCAGCCGTTCTGGTTTCCCCGACCAAAATATAACGCGGTTTTGAACGCAAAGCCGAACGCAAACCCAATTCCCAATTATTATTCACAACTTCTGTTTGCTTACATAATCCCAAACCGCCTTTTTTTGATTGATACAATCCGTCAAGCGGCATTTCGGGAGGATCTTCAACTGTATAAGCAAATCCGCCCTCATTTTCCAAGAAGTATTTTAACAAAGCCGTTGCGGTTGTTGTTTTACCCATACCGGTTGGACCACATAATAAAATAAGTCCGGTTGCTTTGTTTAAGGAACACAAATGGTTAACCAAAATTTCCGGCATTCCGAGTTGATAAACATCTGGAATTTTTGTCGGCATACGACGTGCCGTGTAATGAACACCGGTTATCGTTTTGACGCGTTCAATACGGTATAAAGATGTTCCATAATGAATTGAATAAGAAGATGCGCCCTGAAAGCCTTCTTCCAACGCTTTATGAAAATCCATAATATCTTCCGCTTCAAAAACTTTTAATCCGAAGCTGGATTTTTTATCGTGAACATAGGCCACATTTTCCGGTGTAAAATAAAGATCCGAAAACCAAATATCATCAATTTTTGGCAATTTTGTTTCTTGCGGTATTTCAACTTCTTCCAACGGTTCGTTTGTCAATTCGGATTCACCGGAAGAAGAAACTTCCTCTGAAATATCGTTTTCATCAATTGCTTGTAAAGGGGCCGATGTCATCATCGAATTTTGTTCTAAACTTTCCCCGTTTTGTTCTGGAACGGGTGGAGGCGCAGAATTTTGTTCTAAACTTTCCCCGTTTTGTTCTGGAACGGGTGGAGGCGCAACCGGTGCAACAGGCACATCTTGTGCTGTTGTTTGCATTTGCTCA
>JBJFAP010000073.1:0-3011 GCA_051887975.1 Alphaproteobacteria bacterium
ACAAAGGAATATCTTTGTTATATTCTTTCAACTTTTTAACCCAACGCGGCATCAATAATTTCAAGAATGCTTTTGCATTTTTATATGCGTCTTCACCTTCGATTAAAACTTCGTCAACATCTTCCGTTAAAGCATCGCGTAAAGTACGTTTAATCAAATTGCCTTCTTCGTGAATCAGAGCCGGTGCAATAGATGTCATTGTTTTTTCAACAATTTCTTCCCACGTTTTGCTTAAATAATCAAAATCGCGTTTAATTTCCGCTTTTGTTCTTTCTTTTCCGGCAGTACGAATAATGACGGATTGACCTTCCAAAACGGGCAATCCTTCAACGATTTTCTTTAAACGCTTTCTGTCATTAATGTCAGCAATTTTACGCGAAACGCCACCGCTGTGTCCGTTTTTTGGCATTAACACGCTGTATCGTCCGGCCAAAGACAAATACGTTGTCATCGCTGCGCCTTTGTTTCCGCGTTCTTCTTTGACCACTTGGACAAGCATTATTTGCCCGTGATGAATAACATCTTGGATTCTGTATTTTTTCATCAACATACGATGCGGTTGATAAACTTCGTCAGAATCAAATTCTTTGACAGTTTCGACATCGTTTCGCCTTTGATTACTTTCTTTCGGTTGAACAGTTTCTTCTTGTTCGGTTTCGGCTTGATTCATTTCTTTTTTCAAGCGTTCCAAATCTTCTGCGGGAATTTGGTAATAATCCGGATGAATTTCATTAAATGATAAAAAACCGTGGCGATTACCGCCATATTCCACAAAAGCGGCTTGCAAAGAAGGTTCTACGCGAATGACCTTTGCAAGATAAATATTTCCTTTAATTTGTTTTTTAGTTGATGTTTCGACATCCAATTCTTCCAGTCGATCATCATCCACCACAACCACGCGAGTTTCCTCTTGATGTGTGGCTTCAACGAGCATTTTCTTTGACATACTAAATCCTTAATCTTAAATGAATTTTTAAACATCCGCACATTCGATGCGCAGTTAAAAAGAATACAGGCAAGACCTTTGTTTTCAAAACAAATAACGGCTTGCATTAAAAGTAATAGTAAAAGCCACATAGCCTGTTTCTTTCAAATCTTTTTGTTGATACCCGACATTCTGAAAAATACTTTAAAAAAAAGTTTTACATTTTCGAATGTATTTATTAAACTGTAATAAACTCTGTTATATTACATTAAATTTGTGTAAAAAACAACAACTTTATGAAAAAAAAGAAAATATTATGCGTTTTGTAAGAAAATTATTTATTTTTATTTTGTTTTGTTTCGTATTTTATGCGTTTGAATATTCGGCAAAAGCCGCAACTTTATCCAAAATAAGACTTGGAAAACAAGACGATAAAACAGTCAGGGTTGTTGCTCATATTGATGAAAAAAATCCATGTCGAATCTTTACGTTGGAAAATCCCGCGCGTGTTGTTTTGGACTTTGAAAATACAGCATTGGATGAAAAATGCGTACAAAATGTGCCGTCTTCTACCGGTTTTGTTCAATCCACGCGATTGGGCGAGCCGATAGCCAACAAAACGCGCGTTGTGTTGGAAACAACAGCCGTTCCGTCTTTTTCGGACGGGTTTTATCTGGCGCCGCCTGTGGGGGAAAAAGAATGGCGTTATGTTTTGGATTTAAAACTTGCAGAAAATAAAGTTAAATTGCCGGTTGCAACATCCGAAAGGTTAATGCCGATTGCGGCAAGCGCCAAAACAACTTTTGCGCAAAACACACAGATATCGCAAAAAAAGCTGACCAAACCTTTGATTGTTCTTGATCCGGGACACGGGGGATCAGATCCGGGTGCTATCAGCCAAACAGGCAGATACGAGAAAAATTTAACCCTTCAAATGGCAAAAGAAGTTAAAGCCGCTTTGGAAAAAACGGGTAAATACCGCGTTTTGATGACGCGTGATACAGATAAAGCGTTGGCTTTACGGCAACGCATCCGATTTGCACACGATCACAAAGCAGATTTATTTATATCCATTCACGCAGACAGTGCTAAAAACAAAAAAGCAAAAGGGCTGTCTGTTTACACAATTTCAGAAAAAGCTTCGGATAAAGAAGCGCAACTGTTGGCAGAACGCGAAAACAAAGCGGATATTATTTTAGGCATAGATTTGTCCGATCAAACACCGGAAGTCAGTAATATCTTAATTGATTTGGAAAAAAGGGCAACGATGGATAAATCGGCCTTATTTGCAAATTTATTGGTGGATAAAATGGCATCCAATATCACGCTTGTACCAAACGCACATCGTTTTGCGGGCTTTGTTGTTTTAAAATCGCCAAGCATATCATCCGTTTTGATAGAAATCGGGTATTTGTCCAACAGACAAGAAGAAAAATTGCTGACAACATCATCATACAGAGCAAAACTTGCAAACTCTATTGTTCAAGCCGTCCACGGATATTTCGATAATATTTATGAATAAAAAACACTTGAAGTTTTTGTAAAAATGCGCTAAAAGGGTATCATTGAATTTTTTGATAAGTGTCATATGATAAGAAAGGAAAATAAAATGACAGAAATTATTGATGTAAAAGGTCGTCAAATTTTGGATTCCAGAGGCACTCCGACTGTTGAAGTCGATGTGTTATTGGAAGATGGTTCTTTCGGCAGAGCCGCTGTGCCAAGCGGTGCTTCTACCGGTGTTCACGAAGCGGTTGAATTGCGTGATGGTGATAAATCCAAATTTAACGGCAAAAGTGTTTTAAAAGCCGTAAATGCTGTCAATACAGAATTGGCGGATGCTGTTATCGGTATGGATGCCGAAGACCAAATCGCTCTTGATAACGCAATGATTAAATTGGACGGTACGGAAAACAAAGGCCGTTTAGGTGCAAATGCTATCTTGGGTGTTTCTTTGGCAACTGCAAAAGCAGCAGCAGATGCTGTCGGTTTGCCTTTATATCGTTATATCGGTGGTGCTTATGCGCATGTATTACCTGTTCCGATGATGAACATTTTAAATGGTGGTAAACACGCCGACAATCCA
>JBJFAP010000074.1:0-2978 GCA_051887975.1 Alphaproteobacteria bacterium
ATACAGTTTTATTATCATCTAATTCATCACGCATTTGATCCACGTATCCCAATTGAACGGTAGATCCGATTGTCAATGTTCCGGCATCTTGTTTTTGCGCACCTGTTATAATTTTCATCAAAGTTGATTTACCGGCTCCGTTCGGGCCAATCACGCCAACGATACCGCCCGCAGGCAAATTAAAGTTTAAATCATCGAATAATACTTTGTCCCCGAATGCTTTTTTAAGATGTTCCGCCTTTAATACAACATCGCCCAGCCGTTCCGCAACAGGAATGATAATTTGAGCCGTCGTTGGTGCTTTGTCGTTCGATTTTTTAACCAACTCGTCATAAGCAGCAATACGTGCTTTAGACTTTGCCTGTCTGGCTTTTGGCGATTGCCTGATCCATTCCAATTCCTCTTTTAACGTTCTTTGGCGTGCTGATTCTTCACGTTCTTCTTGAGCTAATCTTTTTTCCTTTTGTTCCAACCAAGACGAATAATTTCCTTCATAAGGAATACCTTCGCCTCTGTCCAATTCCAAAATCCACCCCGTTACATTATCCAAAAAATAACGATCGTGCGTTACCATCACGATTGTACCGGGATAATCTTTTAAATGATGTTGCAACCATTCCACCGATTCGGCATCCAAATGATTTGTCGGTTCATCCAACAACAACAAATCCGGCTTTGATAAAAGCAAACGACACAAAGCCACGCGACGACGTTCGCCACCTGACAACTTGTCAACAGACCAGTCTGCCGGTGGACAACGCAAAGCATCCATCGCAATTTCCAAAGTTCTTTCCAATTCCCATCCGTTGCACGCATCAATTTTTTCTTGAAGTTCTGCTTGTTCTGCCAACAGCGCATCCATATCACAATCCGGATCGGCAAACTTCATATTCACTTCTTCATAACGCTTCAACAAATCGCGCACTTCGGCAACACCGTCCATCACATTTTCCATAACCGTTTTATTCGGATCCAGTTTTGGTTCTTGTTCCAAATAACCGACACGCACACCATCGGCCGCCCAAGCTTCTCCGGTAAAATCTTTATCAAGACCTGCCATTATCTTAAGAAGTGTTGATTTACCTGCGCCATTGACACCCAAAACACCAATTTTGGCCCCCGGATAAAAGGAAAGCCAAATATGTTTTAAAACTTCTTTACCGCCAGGCCACGCCTTGCATAAATCTTTCATTACATAAATATACTGATAGGATGCCATTATTTTACCTTTATCTTAAAATCAACAGATGAAAGCATTGTACGATAAAACATCCCAAAAGTAAATAAAAAAATCTACTTCTTCTTCAAAGCTTCTGCGCCGGAAACAACGTCAATCAATTCTTCGGTAATAGCATCTTGCCTTTTTTGCTGATATTCCAAGTTCAGTTTTTCCAAACTTTCATCAATGTTTTTTTCGGCATTTTGCATATTCACCATTCTGGTATGATGTTCGGCAGATAAGGAATATGTCAACATAGAACATAATTCTATCATCAAATATTCTTTAATGAGCACTTCAAATAATTTTTTGGGCGACATCGTAATTAAAGGCACATTGTTTGTATCCCATTTTTTCTTGCGTAATTTTTCATAAATTCCTTTATCAGACGGCAACAGCTTTATTTTTTCTAAAGAAGTACTTCCTGCCGGTTCGCACTTATGATAATAAACAATGACAGAAGACACTTTTTCTTTTTGAATTGCTTCATAAATTTTAACAATTAAAGTGCCAGCCAAAGAATTAACTGTTTTAATCGAATTTGAAACAGCGTATTTAGCAAACAAATTCACTTTTTTGGATGCTAACAATCCGATAACACGCTTACCGACACCGATAAATAAAGTATCGGACAGGCGTTCTTTTTCTTCGCTTAAATCATAAAATGCTTGCTCTAACAATTCTGTATTAAATCGCCCGACAAGACCGCTGTCTGTCCCCATCAAGATGACAAGAGTTCTGCCGTTTCTGTAAAGTGTGTTAAAAGAATTTGGTGGTATATTGCCACGTTTGACAAGCGCATGAAATGCATCCGTAATGTTTTTGCGATACCCTTTTAAAGAAGACAATGCTTCGTCATATTGCAAAATACTGACTGACGATAACGTCTTCATCATACTGACAATATCGCGCATATCTTCAGTTGTTTTAATTCTTTTTTGCAAACTTTCCAAAGAGGGCATTTACGGCAAAATCCTTTCTTTTTGTAAAGCTTTTGTAAACACGTCCAACATACGTTGTTTATTTTCATCGGACAATTTTTCACGATTTAAAATCAAAGCTTGTTCTTTTGCGCATGATTTATCAAATGCATCGCAAACAATGTGTTGCGCTTGTTTATTTTTAACATCATCTAAACCGTCAAACAATCCCGAAATCGTTGCCGTAAAAATAGCAATTTGATGGACAGCGGACATCGTTTGATATTGTCTTTGTTCCAAAACAAGACGAATCGCTTTTCCGCGTTCGATACGTTGACGTGTTGCCTCATCCATTTGTGTCCCGAAACGGGTAAAAGCTTCCAACTCTTCAAATTGAGAATAAAATAATTTTAAAGGACCGACCAATGATTTATAAGCGGGTAATTGCGCATCTCCGCCAACACGGGAAACAGATCGCCCTGTATCAATTGCTGGCATGACGCCTTTTTGAAACAATGGCGCAGACAAATAAATTTGACCGTCCGTAATTGAAATAATGTTTGTCGGTACATATGCCGATATATTGCCCGCTTCAGTGGAAACAATCGGTAATGACGTTAAAGACCCGCCACCCAATTCACCTATTAAGTGCGTAGAACGTTCCAACAATCTTGAATGGATATAAAAAATATCCCCCGGATAAGCCTCTCGTCCGGGAGGACGACGCAACAACAAGGACATTTCACGATAAGCTCTGGCATGATTTGTTAAGTCGTCATAAACAATTAAAACATCTCTGCCCTGCTCCATAAAATACTCACCGACAGACGTTGCCGCAT
>JBJFAP010000075.1:0-15467 GCA_051887975.1 Alphaproteobacteria bacterium
TTCACTTGCGTTCACATACGAACTCTGCTCGGCCGAATCTCTTCCGGCTCTCTCAATAAAAAAACCGCCCTGATCGGTGGGGGAGTTTTTATTGGCGAGGTTAGAAAGATTGCTTGGGGCTTTTGCCCCTCGTCCTTGTTTCACTTCGAACTAGCTGCGGCATCTGCTCACTTGCGTTCGCATACGAACTCTGCTCGGCCGAATCTCTTCCGGCTTTCTCAATAAAAAAACCGCCCTGACGGACGGTTTTTATTGGCGACCCTAGCGAGATTCGAACTCGCGTTACCGCCGTGAAAGGGCGATGTCCTAGGCCTCTAGACGATAGGGTCATTTCCTAAAAGACAGACATACTTATACACTATTTCAAATCTAAATGCAAGAACTTTTTTTATTTTTTTTATAATTTAAGTAAAATTCCCAAAATCGCACTTAATAAAATATAGCAAATCGGGTGCAGTTTATATCGAATAATCAATACTAAATAACATAAAAACAATCCCGTACAAATAAGTATTTGAGCCATCTCTGTACGCCCTTTAAAGGCAATAAAAAGCATATTTGCGCCATAAAATAAAATCATTCCGGCAACCGCAGGACGTAATCCTTTAAAAATGCTTTGTACATAATTATTTTCTTGAAATTTCGATAAAAACTTGCTGATTACAATAATCACAAACAATGCCGGAACGACAAGTCCTAATGTCGCGATTGCGCCACCTAACACGCCGGCCGTTTGAAAACCGGCAAAAGTCGCCATATTCACCCCCAAAGGACCCGGAGTCGATTCGGACAATGCAATCATATCCACTAATTGCTTTGCGGAAAACCAAGCTGTTTTTTCGCTTAACGCATACAAAAACGGAATTGTTGCAAGCCCTCCGCCAACGGCAAAAAGCCCGATTTTAAAAAATTCAAAAAATAATGAAAGGTAAATCATTTCTTTTTCCTTTCAAAAACAAACCCGAACAATGCCGCACATAAAACAATAATAAGCGGAGATATTTCTTTACAAAAACACAAACCAAATGCTGATACAAAAACAAAAAAAGTAATAAAATCCGTTATTCCTTTTTTTGCCATTTTTAAAACAACAGGAAAAATCAAAGCCGGAATAACAAGTCCAATCCCTTTAAACGCATGAACGATTATTTCATTATTCCAAAGTTTCGACAAGCCCAATGCCAATGTTGTAATAATTAAAAAGGAAGGCATAACCATCCCTAACATCGTTGCGCAAGCACCCCAAAAGCCTTTCACTTTAAATCCGACAAAAGTCGATACATTTATCGCAATAATGCCCGGAGTCACTTGCCCGATTGCATAATAATCCATCAATTCTTCATCCGTAGTCCAACCTTTTTTGACGACCTCTTTTTGAAGCAACGGAAGCATTGCATATCCGCCACCAAAGGTAAATAAACCAACTTTAAAAAAAGCAGCGAATAATTCCCAATAAATTTTCATATCTACACTTTTAAGCGTTCTTGTAATTTATCATAAGATAAAACGTGTTTCACAGGACCTAAAGATGCTAAAGTCGGCTTACTTGTAAAAATTGACAAAGCTAATTTTTCCAATTGTTCTTTGCTGACCGCATCAACTTTAGCCAACGTTTCATCTTTATCAATAATTCTGCCATAAATAGCCATATCTCGTGCATTTCCTTCTGCTCGTGCTGATGTACTTTCGCGCTTCATTAAAACACCGGCTTTCAGTTGCGTTTTTGCACGTTCTATTTCATCTTGTGTCAAAGTATGAGTCGCTTTCAACAATTCATCACAGACGACAGGCAATAATTCAGCAACCTGCTTTTCCCCTGTTCCAGCGAAAATCGTAAAAGATCCACTGTCCAAACACGAAGAGGCAAAAGAATAAATCGAATAAACAAGACCTCGCTTTTCGCGAATTTCTTGAAATAAACGTGATGACATTCCGCCCCCCAAAACAGTTGCCAAAACAGTTTGCGCAATATGTTCAGGATGATTATAAGGAACTCCTTCAAATCCAAGCAATAAATTTACCTGCTCAATTTGTTTTTCCTGACGATATTCACCCCCGACATATTTTGAAGGCTGCATAACGCGTCCACCAGTTGTATGTAATGAAGTCAACAATTTTTCAATTTGTTCTGTCAAATAAGAATGCTCTATATTTCCGGCAGCCGAAACAACAACACGCGAAGCCGTATATTCATCATGCATATAAGAAAGCAACGTATCGCGAGAAACCGCCCTTACCTTTTCGGCTGTTCCTAATATTGAACGTCCGAAAGGTTGATTTGGATAAGCAGTCGATTGATAGTATTCAAAAACAGCATCATCAGGCGCATCATAAGTTTGTCCGATTTCTTGAATAACCACCTCTTTTTCGCGTGTTAATTCTTCATCAACCATCGTGGAATTTTGCAAAATATCTGTTAAGATGGAAAGTCCCAAAGGAACGTCTTGCTTTAAAACTTTTACATAATAGGCAGTTACTTCGTGCGAAGTATATGCATTGATAATTCCACCCACATTTTCAACAGCTTCAGCGATTTGAAAAGCACTTCGAGATGTCGTCCCTTTAAACGCCATATGTTCTAACAAATGTGAAATGCCATTGATATTATCTTCTTCAAAACGCGATCCGACAGATACCCAAAATCCCAAAGATACAGTATCAACATCCTTCATTGTATCCGTTATAACGGCAATTCCAGAAGGTAGTTTTGTTACATCGACCATATACAAAGCACCTTAAATTTCTTCGACTTCCATAACAACAGGAACATTCGGGCTTAAAATTTGCGGTTTTGCGTCTGTCGGTTGTGTTTTTACCTGTTCTGTCGGTACTTGAACACCATTTACCTTAACCTGTGGCATTTGATCGAAAGAAACCGCCTTTGTTCTGACGACAACTTCGACAGGAGCAACTTTGTATTGTGTTATGACCTTTTCTTTGACAATAACAGTTTGTTGTTCTTGTGTTTGTGTTTCTTTTGTTTCTTGTGTTTTTGTTTCTTGAATCGCCTTGACAGGTTCTTCAGGTTTCTTTTCTGTTTTTACCTCTTCAACATTTTCTTTATCCGCTTGAGGAGATTCAGTCTTACATTGGCAAGGCGGTGTTTGTGTTTCAACACATCCGCAACCGCAATTGACAGGTAAATTTTCATCATTAGCACTTCTTGCAAAGCGCAACAAAGCATAACCTGCTGTACCACCTTGGGATGCTTCACTGACACCGATTGTATAAGTTGCGCCGATAATACCATAATCCAAATCAATGTAATCGATATCATAAGTGGCATTCACTGTCGTTGTTCCGTTGGCAGTAAAATGACAATCAAAACCGGCTGTTTCAGTAAATATTTCATCAATGCAAGCGACAGTCAAATTATTCAAAGCAGCTTGACATTCTGGATAAGTATCTGCAACTTTAAATTCATAATCTGCAACAAAATCAATTGAAGTCAAATCATTCATTGGTTTGCTGTCCAAAAGGTACAAAGAAGGTAATGTTATTTCGGCAGGACTTGCACCAACCATCGCATCAAAAGCTATCGCATCGTTAATACATGTATATGTATTGGGATTTGCATCACAAAGCAAAACCTTTTGATTGACATTACTTTTCAACAATGCAACAAGCTTGTTATATACAAATTCTTTAGTCATAATGGAATTTGCCGGCTTACATTGTTTTGAACGACACACCACCAAAGCATCCGTTCTTTCAAGTCTTACAGCATCTTGCGCATGAACAGCCAAAGGTGCAAATAACGCACACAAAATTAATATTGCTTTTATATTTGTTTTTTTCATTTTACCACCTGTTTTTTATTACCTTCCTTTGTATTAACCCATTTTTTTAATTTTTGCAAGCATTTTCTTTAGAACCACCCGTTATATTGATTCCAAATAACAAGAGAAGCTATACAAGCCGTTTCTGCTCTTAAAATTCTTCGTCCTAAATGAATAGGAATTGCCTTTGAAAATGCATGTAATTTTTCAATTTCCTTTGTATCAAAACCGCCTTCCGGTCCGACCAAAAAAGCTGATTTTTCACAAAAATCACAAACCGGTTCAGCGTCTTGTCTTTCAGACAAATAATATAACGATCTTGAATTATCCCAATTTTTCAATAAATCATCCAATTTTTGAGGTTCTGATATTTCAGGAACGGAAAGTCTTTCAGATTGTTCTGCCGCTTCTGTTGCCAAAAGACGCATTCTGTCTGTATTTATGTTTCTTGTAACTGTTCTTTGAGTAATAACCGGACACAAGCAAGCCACCCCCAATTCAGTTGCTTTTTGAATGATTAAATCCGTATTGTCTTTTTTAACGGGCGCAAAACACAACCATACATCAGCATTTTTATCCTGTTTACGTATTTGAGAACATACCTTCAAAATAACCTGTTTTTTCGAAATATTAAAAACCTCGCTTTCCCATTCACCATCAACACCATTAAACAACAACACTTTATCTTTTATTCGAACACGCATAACATGCGCCAAATAATGGCTCTGTGATTCATTTAAAATCACTTTTTCTTCTTTTTTTAACAGTGTTTTTACAAACAAGCGCATCGTTTATCAATCCTTTCTTTCCAAATACACAACCGTTACATCATCTGGAGGCGGCTTGGAAGCAAAATCAAAAAACTTATTTATAACAGAATCAACAACACCATTCACACTCAATTTTTTGTCTTTTATGAAAGGTTCTGCCAATTTTGAAAAACCGTCTTCTTCAAGTCTTTCACCTTCTTTATTTGGAGATTCTGTCAACGCATCAGAATAAAGCATTAACTTTGCCCCCTTTGGGAAATCAATTTGATAATTGTGATATTGCGCTTGTTTACTGATTCCCAAGGGCATACCATCTGCATTTATTAAAGTCAGTTTATCATCAGCAAACAAAAACGGTTTAGGAACACCCGCCGCAGAATAAACCATCTTATCATGTTCCAAATCAATGACTGCCAAAAAGAAAGTAGCAAATTGCCCACGAGGCAATAAATTCAGCAATTGTGAATTCATCATAATCATAGCCGAAGCAGGAATTTCAATATTTATATTATCCATTTGCGTTATCAATGCGTGTAAACGGAACGTATTTAAAGCAGCAGAAACACCATGTCCGGAAAAGTCGCAAATATAGACAGCCAACTTTGTATCTGATAAAGGAATCACTTCCCAAAAATCACCACCTAAACGCGAAGAAGGTTCAAAATGATGCGCAAAATCAATTTTATATTTCAATGCAATATTTTGCAACATCACATCAGAAGGTAATAAAGTTCTTTGCATTTTTTGAGCCGCGGTCAATTCTTCATTTAATTGATTAAGTTGTTTTTCCAAATACTTAATAAACATACGATTTTCAAGATGAACTTTAATTCTTGAAAAAAACTCAAGTGGGTTAATCGGTTTTGTAATAAAGTCCGTTGCACCGGTTTTAAAAGTTTTATCTCTTGCTTCTCTGGTATCACTTGCGGTTTCAATTAAAACGGGAATATCTTGTGTTGTCGGAGAAGATTTCAAAGTATGCAACACTTCATATCCGTCCATACGGGGCATTGTAATATCCAATATAATTAAATCAGGCTTAAAGGTTTCAACTTTTTTCAATCCCTCAATTCCATCAACCGCACATTCTATTAACGTAATACCGATAACATTCAACAATTTGTATAGCATCGTTTGATTTGAAAGATTATCTTCTATAATCAATACTCGACATTCCGTAATGGAGGGATGAGCATAAAAAGAAGGCTGTCCTTGCTTTTCTTCTTCGTTCTTTGGAATATAGGCAGCTTCCGCTTGTCGATAAATATCTTTTAAATCAAATGTTAAATTAATTTCCCGTCCAAAGTCATCAATTGTGCAAGAATCTGCTATTCCGGCAATAAACAACAGCCCTCTGCCCGTCTTATTACGTACATTTGTCAATGATCGATTGTAAAAACTATCTCTTATCACACAACCGGCACCCTCATCACAAATCTTCACGCTTATTTTTGAATTATTCCAAACGGCAGAAATTGACAAACTTTTACGTGCATAAGCGGGGTCATTTAATCTTTCTGCCAAAATTCTCCCATATTCCATAAATAACCGAGCAGATTGACGATATTCACTGCTGATATCCAAATTTCCATGAATTAAACCATTCACAATAGCCTCATGCAAAGCAAGGTGTATGCCCGCGGCTCTGTCCTTTGTCAAATTTAATCTTTTATCCAACACATTTACAAAAATCCGTGCAATATCACACGCATAAATTGCCGGACAAGTCAATAAAACGGAAAAAGAATTATTTATATCAAAATTTTGTGTTTTTTTGATAAAATCGGCAATGGAATCATCTGTTGCGTTTGCATCAATAATACTTTTAAACTTTTTTTCCAACAACAAAGATAACCTGTCATCGGTAAAATCATCCATCAGGACAGTCAAATCTGACGGCAAATCATCATCTTTTAAAGACGAAAAAAAAGGTAGTGCGTCATTAGGGAAAAGTTTAAAATGATTCGCCTTTGCCACTTCTTTAACGCGGTCAATTGAAACGGAATCAGCCAATAAATATTTTTCCATAGAAAACCCCTTAAGGGTTAATTTAACACCGCTTTAGTTAACAAAGTGTAAAAGAGTTTATTTTATTTTTGACCTCTGTGCCAAAAACGATCATCCATTAAAACATCCAAAGCCACAGTTATAGTGCGTTCATTTCCACCGACTTCTTTTAACCTAACATGCATAGGAGCAGGCGAAAAATCAAGCAATCTGTCCACAACAAATGTTGAAGAAACTTTGTCATTTTTAACAAAGACATCACCTTCTGCGACATCACGAGCAGATTGCAATCCATTTAAAAAGCCGTTATTTTTTTTAAACCATTTCATTTTAACCTTCCTCCATCAATTTATTTTTTAATAATTTTACATTCTTTTCATCAGCCAAAACAGCTTGCAATTCGTCAATACTCGATTTACTTAAAGAAGCATTATTAAGAATTTGAGTGTCTGACAACACAAATTTTGCCGTTTCGGTTGCAATATCCAAAAACTTATCTTGTAATTGTTTTAAACCTTTTTCACGAATAAGGCAAACTCTTTCTTCGTTTTCTTTTTGTCTGCGCAACATTTGAGCTTGCATATCCAAACTGGCATTCTTTTTCAATGTATCAATTTCTTTTTGTGCAACTTTTGTTATTTGCTTTCTTTCAATTTCAGCATTTTCTAGTTTCTTTCTTGCCTCATTTAATTCATCATCTGCTTTTTTTTGCTTTTCAACAGCTTCATTAAATTCTAAAATAACTTTTTGATTTTGAATCTGAAGTTTATTTACACAGAAACGCCATAAAGGAAAAATAACAACCGCAAAAGATAAAACAAAAGCAACCGCTTTCCAAAAATCAGGGCTGTCAAAAATAAATGTATCAATCGGCATCTTTAAATTCCCTTATTTTCTTTTTAATTTTTTTATTTAGTTCCTTTTCCGGCAGAACAGATCCGTAGAAAATTTCACCGACTGATTCAATGAAATCACGACAAATTACCGCCATATTTTTAAAAATAGATTGTTCTTTGTTTTTCAGGTTATATTTGGCTTTTTGCAAATCTTGTTTCAATAAATCCAACAATTCTTCTTCCTGTTTTGCCTTTTCTAAAGCAATATCTTCATGCGCCTGTTGCAACATTTTTGAAGATTGACGAGTCGCCCTATCGATTTTTCTTTGATATTCTAAAGTTAAACTTTGCACTTGTTCGGAAGTTTTTTCCGCTTCATTTAATAACTCTTGTATCTTTTCTTGTCTTTCTTTCAAAACACGTGCAACAGGCGGCAACAAGAAAAACTGCATTGCCACAAACAACACACCGAATGCGATGCAAAGCCAAAAAATTTGAGCCGGATAAAAACCAAATTGTGGCATCTAAAATTTCCTATTGAAACAACATCATAAAAGCCAAAACCAACGCGTACAATGCAATTGCTTCAGTCATACCGGCACCCACATAAGCAAATAAATTCACTTCATTTTTGGCACTTGGATTGCGGCTGATTTCTGAAATAATCGTCATCCAAATTTGCGCCACCCAATGAGATACCGAAATCATCACCAAAGAACATATACCTATTGAAAGGTATTTAGCCGCTTCGGCAATATATTGCATAGAATCTGTATTCATTTTTATTCTCCCTATTCTTCATTAAAAGCTTCACTTAAATATATACAAGTCAAAATCGTAAAAATATAAGCTTGCAATATTGCAATGAACATTTCAAACAAAATTAAAACACCTGTGAACAGCAACGGCACAAAACCTGCTATTCCCAACACAAAAATAAAGCCGGCAACCACTTCCAGCATAATATGACCAACTGTCATATTCATAACCAAACGCATCGTTAAACTGAACGGCTTTGACAAAAATGATATTATTTCAACAGGTATCATCAAAGGAGCTAACGCCCAAGGCAATTTTTTTGGAAAAAATGTATGAAACCAAGAAAAGCCCTTATTAAATACCCCCAATAAAATTGAAACAAAAGAACCTAAAAGTGCAATCGCACCAACAATCGATAAATGTGAAGTAAAAGTAAATGCGTAAGGAAATAGCCCTAATAAATTTCCGAACAATACGAAAATAAAAACACTCAAAACAAACGGGATTAAACAACGTCCTTTTTGTCCTATTGTTTCATCAATCATAGATCGAATAAATAAATATAAAGATTCTACCAGCGTCTGTGGTAAATCAGGCAACAATTTCATATTTCTTGTCAATGCCCACATAATAAAGACAGATAAGAATGAAACAAACAACATTGCAAGACCGGCATTTGACAAAGACAAATCCCAATCGCCTATTTTAAAAGGGATATAAACATGCAAATTAAATTGCTCTAACGGATCATACATTGTCTTTATCCTTTTTAAGATTTTTCAATGTTTTATACATATTCAGCAAACCGGATATACCGCCCAATAAAATAAAAACACCCAAAAAAGCTATGTGCAATGAAAAGTATTTACATAACAAATACCCGATTGCCGTACCGACCAATAATCCGGATAATAAATCACATGATACCGCAAAAACAATACCTAAAGCCGCTTTTGACGAAACAGCGCTTTTAACGACAAGCTCATCTGATGTGTTTTCTTTGTTAATTTTTACCGGCTTTTTATTGTTCATTTTTCCATCATTTTCTTCAAAGCTATTTCCAATTTATTGGCATCAGCACCAACTATTTTTTGGGATTTTCCATCTTTTACAATCAAAGTTGTCGGTGTTGCATCAATACCATATTTTTTCATGTATGAATCGCGCGTGTTGATAATGCTTTCTTGCAATGTTGTATCCGCCAAACACGCACGAACGTCCCCTTTTGACAATCCCTGCAAAGAAGCATAAGCCGTAATAACTTCTTCAGAATTTTGCTTAAAAGCCCATTCTTTTTGGTTTTTAAACAACGTTTCCAAAAAAGGGAAATAACTTTCCGGCTTAACGCAACGCACAAGCATTGCACCGGCTAATGCTCTTTTATCAAAAGGAAAATCAATATAAGTTAAAAAAACCTTTCCCGTATCAATATACTTTTTTTCAACATCCTTTAAAACGACACTGTGAAAATAAGAACAATGCGAACAAGTTAAAGAAGAAAAAACATACATCTTAACTGGCGCATCTGCATTTCCCATTGTGCGCACAGATAATTTTGACTGTCCTGTTGCAGGTATTGCCGCTGTTGCGGTTTTAATCATAAATGAAAAATTACTTGATAAATCGAGTGGTTCGAATTTTGTTTCAGACGGTGTGTTTGACGGAACGACATCAACAGTTTGACCATTTACGGTTACCCCTCCCATCGGATTCAAAGACGCCTTATCCATATAGTAAATAAAAGCACCAGCCAACAAACCGGCAATCGCTAAAATTATAAATTGTTTCATTTTTCTGTCCTTTCTGTTAAATTGCTGTCATCTTAACGCGCTTTTTAATGAATATCAAGACTTATTTAAAAAAAATTGATTTTCCTATTTTGTAAAGCTTTTCCCTTAAATTTTCATCTTGTACATTCTTTAACTTTTCGGTTAAAAGCATTTCTTGTTCTGGTGTCAATTTCTTTTCCTTTGCCTTGGGTACTGGCGGTTTTATTTCAATTAAATCCTGCCTGATTTTGATATCTGAAATGGCATCATATCCTAAAAAAGTATTGATTCTGTCAATCAAAATCTTTTTTTGATGTTCAACAAGAACAGCAAAAGCCCCTGCGCCGACACGCACATGTAAAACAGCCCCTGTTCGACCGCTTTTAGAATATGTCATTTTATCCGGCTTTACAGCCTTTGACAGTTCTTCCCCGATGACATCATTCCAATGCAACAGCAAATCTGCATTTGCAAAGCCTCTTTTTCCAAGCAAATCTTTTGTTAAAGATTGCAACTCTTTTGACAAAGGCATAGGTCCGAAATTTGAACGAACAGAGATATTTCTACTGTTATTTTGTTTCATTAAAGAGGCCTTTTAAGCGTTTGATTCTTTTCAAAAAATTCTTTTGCAAACTCTGAAAAATTACCTTGTTCGATTGACAATCTGATTTGTTTCATCAAATCCTCATAATACTGTATATTATGCCACGAAAGCAACATCGCACCCAACATTTCCCCTGCTTTAAACAAATGGTGTAAATAAGCACGCGTATAGTTTTGACAAGCAGGACAAGAACATTCTTTATCAAGCGGATTAGTATCATCAGCATGGCACGCATTGCGCAAATTGACAGTCCCTTCGCGCGTAAAAGCAAGGGCATTACGCCCCGAACGCGTTGGCATGACGCAATCAAACATATCGACTCCGCGAAGCACTGAACCGACAATATCAGATGGCTTTCCAACCCCCATCAAATATCTTGGCTTATTATCTGGAAGAAACGGTATGGTCTTTTCGATTGTTTCAAACATCAGTTGTTGCCCTTCCCCGACTGCCAATCCGCCAATAGCATATCCGTCAAAACCAATTGACGTTAAAGCATTACAAGATTCTTCACGTAAATCAGGAAAAACACCCCCTTGAACAATCCCAAAAATACCATAGCCATCCCGATTGACAAAAGCATCCTTTGATCGCTTTGCCCACCGCATAGAACGTTCCATCGATTTTTTGACATCTTTTTTTTCTGACGGATAAGGCATACATTCATCCAACGCCATTGTGATATTACTGTCTAACAAATATTGAATTTCAATAGATCTTTCCGGTGTTAAACTTTATTTTTTTCCATCCAAATGTGATTGGAAAGCACAACCATCTTCAGTAATTTTGCGCAATTTGGATAAACTCATCACTTGAAAACCGCCTGAATCGGTCAAAATCGGCTTATGCCAATTCATAAACTGATGAAGTCCGCCAAATTCTGCAACTTTTTCGGCTGTCGGACGAAGCATTAAATGATAAGTATTTCCCAATATAATTTCTGCGCCGGTTGATGCAACCGATTCGGGCATCATTCCTTTTACCGTTGCACAAGTACCAACCGGCATAAAAGCGGGAGTATTGACGTTTCCATGTGCCGTATGTAATATACCACGTCTTGCCTTTTGTTCTGTTTTTAATAATTCATATTTTAACATTTAAATTTTTCCTGTTGCTATTTTTTCAAAAATCAGTATGATAATTGACAGTTTAACAAAAAATAAAAGATTTAACAATGAAAAAAAATAAAAAAACTCAAGAAAAGAAAACTTTTAAAGAATGGTTGATTGATAATGCAAAAGCTTTGCTTTGGGCTTTATTGATTGCTTTTGGTGTCAGATCCTGTGCCTTTGAACCATTTAATATTCCATCCGGTTCAATGATTCCATCACTTCTTGTCGGCGATTACTTATTCGTCAATAAAGCAAGTTATGGCTATTCACGCCATTCGTTTCCGTTCAGTTTGCCCGTTGTTCCGAAAGGTCGCGTATTTTACAGCGAACCTGAAAGAGGTGATGTTGTTGTTTTCCGTTTACCATCAGATACTTCTGTTGATTATATTAAACGTGTCATCGGGCTTCCTCATGATAAAATACAAGTTATAAACGGTGTTTTACATATCAATGGTGAACCGGTCAAACGTACGTTTGTTGAAATGGTAAAGGACAAAGATACTCAAGGCCGAGATGTTATTTATACACGATATAACGAAGAATTACCAAACGGCATTGTCCACCCGATATGGGAATTTTCCGACGATATGCCGCAAGATAATACTGTCGAATTTATCGTTCCGGAAGGTCATTTCTTTATGATGGGCGATAACAGAGATAACTCGCAAGATTCCAGATGGTTAGAGCAAGTCGGTTATGTTCCAAAAGAAAATTTAGTCGGAAAAGCTTGGTTTATTTTTTACTCAAACAATGGATATTCACCTTTCTTATTTTTCTGGAATTGGGGAAAATCAATCCGTTGGGAACGTTTATTTTCAAAAATAGAGCCGTAATATGGAAAAATTGCAACAAAAAATCGGTTATCATTTCAAAAACAAAGAGCTTTTAGAAAAAGCTTTAACTCTTGCATGCGGAAATAAAGCCGCAGCCTATGAACGATTAGAATTTCTTGGCGACAGAGTTTTGGGCTTGATTATTGCTGATTTGTTGCTTGCGCATCACAAAAGCGAAAAAGAAGGCGATATTGCCAAACGTTTTACCGCATTAGTACGAGAAGAAACTTTGGCAATGCTTGCCAAACAAATCGGATTACCCGAATCTTTAATTACGGATTCTGAAGAATTACGCTTAAACAACTCTGTTCTTTCTGATGTTTTGGAAGCTTTAATTGCCGCAATTTATAAAGATTCTTCTTTTGAAAATGCGTATAATTTTGTCAAACCGTTGTATCACGATTTGATTGAAAAAAACATTCAACCGCCAACTGATGCAAAAACAGCCCTCCAAGAATGGGGACACAAACATAATATTTCACAACCGATTTATACGGTTATACAACAAATCGGCCCTGCCCACGCACCTTTTTTCAGGGTTAAAGTTAATATGAAAGGCTTTGAAGATGCTTTTGGTGAAGGAACTTCCAAAAAAATTGCCGAACAAAACGCTGCTCAAAATTTTATGAAAAAGCAGGTAAAAGAGGTCAAGAATGGATAAAAAAACACGTTGCGGTTTTGTTGCGGTTCTTGGCGCACCAAATGCAGGCAAATCCACATTAGTTAATTTACTTGTCGGTGCGAAAGTATCCATCGTATCGCCAAAGGTTCAAACAACCCGTTCCAGAGTACGCGGACTTGTCATGAAAGACAACACACAAATAATTTTGATTGATGTACCGGGCATTTTCAAACCCAAACGCCGTTTAGACAGAGCAATGGTTGCAACTGCTTGGACAGAATCGGCTGATGCTGATGAACGTTTGCTTTTAATTGATGTTAAAAGAGGCCTTGATGACGATTCAAAACAAATCATTGAATCACTACAAAAAAACAATACAAAAGCAATCCTTGTTTTAAACAAAATAGACACTGTTTCAAAAGAAAAATTATTACCTTTGTTGGAACAATTAAAAACGTATTCTGTTTTTAAAGAAACATTTTTAATCAGTGCAAAAACAGGGGAAAATGTCAAAGAACTTTTAAATTATCTTGCGCAACTGATGCCCGAAAGTGCGTTTATGTATCCGCCGGAAAGTGTTTCCGATTTACCGGACAGATTGTTTTGTGCAGAAATAACAAGAGAAAAATTATTTTTAAACTTACAACAAGAACTACCCTATTCCGTTGCAGTACAAACAACTGCATTTCAAAAAAATCAAACAAAAGGTGATATTCGTATCGAACAAACGATATATATCGAACGCGATGGACAAAAAGCCATTATTATCGGAAAAAAAGGACAAATGCTCAAAAAAATAGGCGAAGCCGCCCGACTTGAAATGACAAAAATTTTTGAATGTCCGGTGCACTTGTTTTTATTTGTGAAAGTACAATCAAATTGGACAAACGACCCTGAAAGATATTCGGAATGGGGGTTGGATTTTAATGCCTGATTGGCAAGACGAAGGTTTTATTTTAAGCACACACAGACATGGCGAAAAAGCCGTTATTGTTTCGGTATTTACGCCTTTTCACGGAAAACATTTAGGTTTAACGCATTTAAAAAATTTACCGCTGACAGCAAGCTTTTACCAGTTGCATTGGCATGCAAGATTATCCGAACATCTTGGAAATTTTACGCTAGAGCCATTAAATCCGCTGACAGCAAAATTTATGAATGACAAAAAAAGACTGGCGTGTTTGTCGTGCCTTTGTTCTTTATTGGATGAATTATTACCGGAAAGGGAAATTCAAACACAATTTTATCATTCGGTAAAACTTTTTCTGTCCGATTTATCGGCTGATGATTGGCAAATGCAATACATCAGATTAGAAGCATTATTGCTATCCACTCTTGGTTTCGGAATGGATTTATCGTGCTGTGCAGGTGGCGGAGATAAAAACGATTTGGGATATGTATCCCCAAAAACAGCAAGAGCCGTTAGTTTTGAAAAAGGTAATCCTTATAAAGAAAAACTTTTACCTCTTCCCCGATTTTTATGGCAAAACGCCCCTTCAACAGAGCAAGATTTAAAGGACGGATTATATTTAACCGGATTTTTCTTATCAAAACAAATACTCAAATTGCCCATTACACGCGGACAAATCCTGTAAGCACATTTTTCATAAAGCCACAGCAAATCTTGATTTGCCATATTTTACGGTGTACATTGTTCCTTTTGTTCATCCGTCAATGAATTCCAAGCGTCAGAATCCTTTTCCGGACAAAGTGTGCATTCATATACCCAAGTTTCCTTTGCTACATATCGTTTTCCTTTAAAGTACTGTTTACAGTGATCAGGAGTAAAAACATGTGTATTTTGTTTACTGTCCAAATTGACACACCATACAAGAACAGAATCATCGTTTAGCATATTAGGACAATTATTACATTTTCTTAATAGGTCATTATATATCTCTCTTTCCGGATTTCCAGATAGATTCCAACCAATACAAAAAGAGTCATTATTACAACTTCGGCAATTTCCACTTGCATCTAAAAATTCCTCTTCATTTATACAAGGCAGAGCACAATACCTTGCAGGAACTGATGTATGACCATCTGATATGTAAATACGATTACGACAAATAGCACATTCTTCTTGTCCCCGCTCATAATCTATGCTGTTAGAAAGTCCTACCGCTTGAGTTGCACTTTCGCAAGAAATACAAGTAGACGATGATGAGAAAATATAATTTTCACAAGCATGACATTCTTCAAGGGTAGTTTTTTGAGCCGAACCACAGCTATAACAATTTCCATCCTGGGCTTTAAATTGTCCTGGCTTACATCCAAAACATTTACCATCTCGGCAGTATGGCTTATTGGATGGGCAATCGCGGTCGGAACGGCAAGTATTATCTTCAAGTTCCGGATATTTTCCAAGTTCCGTAT
>JBJFAP010000076.1:0-2932 GCA_051887975.1 Alphaproteobacteria bacterium
ATTTTTTTAACTTCTTTTGTTATCATAAACCCCTCGTTTAAAAGTGGGCGGATGTTAGAAAAGCGAATCTTATACGGCTCGACTGGTCGAAACCTTATTTAGCCGACATCCGTCCCAAAGACAGATTATCGACATTTATTTTTGCCGTTGTCGCGACATAAGATTTGGGTTTTCTACACCCATTTGATTGCAAACCATTTGCAATCGATAAAAGCACTATAAAACAAAAAAATGTTGCAAATAAAAAACACCACAAGAAATAACCTGTGGTGTTCTTTTACAAATTTAATCTGTTAAGGTTTAATAACCTTCTGCCCAACGGCGTTTACGCTGTATCTTACGATTACGGCGAATGCCTTCGGCTTTTTCGCGTTTGCGCTTTTCGGATGGTTTTTCAAACTCACGACGCATTTTCATTTCACGAAACAAACCTTCACGTTGCATTTTCTTTTTCAAAGTGCGCAACGCTTGTTCGACATTGTTATCACGAACGATTACCTGAACTATTTTTCTCCCCTCCTTTCAAAGGGTTAGAGGTTAAACTTTAAGCTTCTGTTTTTTCTTCTTCAACAGGAGCAACAATTTCTTCAACAACTGTTTCTTCAACAGGTTTTACCAAATCACTGTTGTAAGAAGCAATCATTTTATCCGCTTCTTCACCTGAACGCGCAACCGTTACGGCAATGTTCGTTGCAACATCCGGATGCAAGGCAATACGCACTTGATAAACACCAACATTTTTAATCGGTTGAGGCATATCAACTTGATGACGTTCCAACTTCACATCCATATCACGCAAAGCTTCGAAAATATCACGCGCTGAAACAGAACCGTATAACATACCGCTTTCTGCTGCTTGACGAACCAAAGAAACTTTAACATTTTTGATTTTTTCTGCTGCTTTTTCGGCATCTTTACGCAATTTCAAATTGCGTGCTTCCAATTCCGCACGTTTGCTTTCAAAATAAGCCATATTTTCTTTTGTTGAGCGTAAAGCCTTTTTTTGCGGCAATAAGTAATTACGGGCATATCCGTCCTTTACAGTAACGACATCGCCCATTTGTCCCAAGCGTTCAATACGTTCCAATAAAATAATTTCCATATTGACCTCCGTTAATCTTCAACACCGGAAACATACGGCAATAAAGCCAAGAATCTGGCGCGCTTAATTGCTTTTGCCAAGCCGCGTTGATGTTTTGCACAAACGAATGAAATGCGTGAAGGCATCATCTTTCCACGTTCAGAAATAAAACGTGAAAGCAATTTAACATCTTTGTAGTCAATAACAGACGCATCTTTTCCGCAGAACGGACAAGATTTTGTGCGATGAAATAATGATTGACGAACTTCTTGCATTAGAATGCCTCACTTTCACTTTCCAAACCGAATAAGTCATCTTCCTTCTTTGCCTTTGGCGCAAGAATTGCAGACGGACCTTCTTCCAATTCATCGACTTTAACTGTCAAATAACGAATAACGTCTTCGTTTAAACGAGAAACACGATCCAATTCTTGTACAGCCTTTGCCGGTGCATCAATGTTAAACAAAACATAAGAACCTTTTTTGTTCTTACCGATACGATATGCAAGATTGCGTAAACCCCAATCTTCGCGTTTTGTGATTTTGCCGCCTTCTTTTTCAACAACTGCTGCAAACGAGTCTGCCAATTCGGCAACTTGAGCAGGAGTCAAATCTTGACGTGCAATAAATACATGTTCATAAAAAGACATAAAGCTTTCTCCTTATGGATATCTCGGTCGCTTGTTTCTGACACAATCGGCAACCGCGCCGATGCGCCCCGCGACATAGTTCAAAGAGCAAATCCTTTGAACAAGGAGCTATCATGGGCTTGATTGTACACGATTCTTTTCAAAAGTCAAGCACTTTTTACCTGACAATCATTCACTTTTATTTCCAAGCCATTCTGCGTAAAGGCGGTGATGTCTTTTATCTTAAAACCATTGTTTATGCTTAAAATACCACAATTGCAACCCACCGAAGATAAACAAAATAAATGTTATCCAAGCAAACCCCACCGGATTTTGCGTAATTTCTATGGAATTTGATCCTAAAATACCCGTAATCAGCGTAAGTGGCGCAAACAAAACCATAATGATTGTCAGCAAATACATTGTTTTGTTTAATTGTACATTGATACGGCTGTCCAGTTCTTCTTGACTGACGGAAGAATGTTCACGCGCGTAATCCAAAGAATCAACTGCCTGCAACATATCTCGTCTGATGGAACGCATAACTGCCTTTTCAGTTTTGCTCAGATCCGCATCCAACGTTTTAAGTTGCAAAAACACATCTTTTTGAGGGGCAATATATCGCCTCATTCCCAACACTTGATGCCGAATATCACTGATTCGATAACGTAAAGAATCTGCCCGTATTGTATCGACATCAACCAATTCTTCTTCAATATCATCCAAGCTGTCATCTATTTTTTCCAACACGCGCGAAATGTTTAACGTAATATTATCCGCAAGCATAACAAATATGCCAAGCGGCGTTGTGGGTGCTTTTCCTTTTGAAAAAGCATCTGCCAATTTTTCGATAGCCGGCTGTCTGCGATGCGACAAGGAAATGATACGATCTTTTTCAATCCAAATTCGAAGAGCTATCATATCTTCAACATCCGCATTTTTATTTAAATTGACATCTCGTAAAAGAACAAAAGTACCTGCCGGTGTTGTGAAAAATCGCGGACGCGTTTCATCATCCAATAAATTTTCGATAACAAGTTCATCCAATCCGCTTTTTTGTTGCAACCACGCAATACTTTGTTCATTTTCTTCATCTAAATGAATCCAAAGTTTTCCGTCTTTAATACGATTTATTTTTGACAGAGAATATTTATCGGTAAAACCATTTGCTTTTAGCTTGAAACAAAATTCAGATGTAACACCCGTTGCCATTTTTCCCCTTT
>JBJFAP010000077.1:0-2929 GCA_051887975.1 Alphaproteobacteria bacterium
AAAATGACAATGTGGCTTATTATTTTTTGGGCAGCAGCAGCTTTTTTCGGCGTATCTGTTTTTTATTTAGGAACAAGAGTATTAAATTTTTTTGATCCGTCTTTGGTTGCAAAATGGGGATTTTGGCAACAGTTTTTAATTTGCAGCGGTGTTGTTATCGGCTTTATGGGAATTATCACTTTTTTTATCAACTTTATCAATGCCGCTGTTTGCGCGCTTTATTTTGCAATTATTTGGTTCATCAGTGAAAGTGTCTTTTGGTTTGCGCAAAAGTTTTTCCATTTAACATTCTCGCATTATTATGCCGGATGGACAGCTGTGCTGATAGCTGTTTTATCTTTGGGTATAGGGTGGATTTTAGCGCATCACGTACAGCCGGCTTATTATACCTTAACAACTCAAAAAAAGCTTTCTGATTTACGCATTGTGATGTTTGCGGATTCTCATCTGGGAACAACATTTAACGGAAGCGGATTCGAAAAGCATGTAAAAGCTATGCAAGCCGAAAATCCTGATATTGTATTTATTATCGGGGATTATGTCGATGATGATACCAAAAAAGACGATATGATAAAAGCTTGCGAACTTTTGGGAAAAATGAAAACAAAGTATGGTATTTATTTTGTCTTCGGCAATCATGACAAAGGTTATTATGGTTCAAAATACAGAAATTTTAATGTTCAGGATTTAATCCAAGAATTGCAAAAAAACGGCATTACAGTCTTGCGTGATGAAAATGTTTTAATCGATAATTCTTTTTATGTAATCGGACGAAAGGATTTTTCTGAAGTACAAGAAAAACGCGGAGGCAGAAAATCAACAAAAGATCTTACCGATAATTTGGATAAAAATAAATATATGATTATTTTGAATCACCAACCGACCGATTTTAAAAATCAAACAAAAGAAAATATAGATTTGGTTTTGTGCGGACATACACATGGGGGACAATTATGGCCGTTTAATCAAGTTGGAAAGTGGATTGGCGCAAATGATTTAGTCTATGGCCATGAAAAAAGAAACAATACGGATTTTGTTGTCACTTCCGGTATTTCTGATTGGGCAATTAAGTTCAAAACAGGCACGCAATCAGAGTATGTCGTTATTGATGTGAAAGGAAAATGATTTTTAAATGCTGATACTTAACATCAATGGTGCGATAAATTCTGGAAAATCAACTGTTTCAAAAATTTTGGTAAATATGCTACCAAAAGCCGCTTTTATTGAAGTTGATGAATTGATGAGTGATGAAGAACAGAAAAGACTGGGGTTATCCCTGCAACAAGGGTGGCGTGAACGTCATAAACGTTTAAATGCCAAATTACAGGCATTAAAAAAATCACAAGAGTTTGAAACAGTGATTTTTGCCTATCCTATCAGCGAGAACAGCTATAAAAAGTGGTCATCTATGGCAGATGGATACGCCGATTTTACTAGCACAACATTTAAGCGTTCCTGAAACAAAGAAAAAATACCCAGAAGAAGTAAAGGAAATTTTGAACAATGCGTAAATCTGCTAGAGCGATCATAATTACAAAAGATAATAAATTGCTATTGATGAAGCGTACAAAACCGGATGGCGTATATTATGTCACAATCGGTGGCGGTATTGAAGATGGAGAAACATCAGAACAGGCTCTTTTGCGTGAGTTAAAGGAAGAAAGCGGAAGCATTGTTGATAAACCTGTTTTTGCTTTTCATTTCGATGATATCGAAAGACAAAATAGCGTGGACTTTTATGTTTGTAAGGAAATCAATCGAATTAAGCCTACGGGCACAGAATGGACAAAGTGGAACACGCCAGACAATCAGTATGAACTTGTGGAAGTAAGCATTGATGAAGTAAAAAAATTACCTCTGAAACCCAATAAAATGAAAGAAAAAATCATTGATACTTTTCAAAATTCAATTAAGAAAATTTAGATTTTATCCAATACAACGAAATGTTGTTTTTATTTTCTTCTAAAACACCACCATTTTTCAATCATACGAACAGATGAAATTATCTCTATAACAACCAATAAGAATATACTTTACTTTTAATGCAAATAATGGTACATTTTCAGATATCATTTTTGATAAAGTTACCGAAGAAAGAGATGAATTGTATTTTTTGTGAAATAATAGATGGAACTATTCCAAGTTTAACCGTTTATGAGAATGAAACTGTAAAATGTATTATTCCCAAAAAAATGGAAACATATAGGCATACATTGATTATACCAAAGGTACATTTTGAAAATATTTGGGATATATCACCAGAACAATTACACCAAATTGTTGATGCTACTCAAACGCTTTCTAATCTTTTTCAAGAGAAACTTGGTGCGACCGGGATTAATTTGTTACATGCAAGTGGAAAAGACGCAGGTCAGAGTGTGCCTCACTTTCATTTTCATATTTTTCCACGTTTTATAAATGATGGTATAGATGCATGGCCTCATTTACCTATAAAAGAATATGATAAAATAGATTTTTTAAAAAAAATAAAACCTATGGATGAAATACCACTTTGATTGGCATGGGTTGTTTTTTTTCCGAGATATACTGTATTAATTTGTTGAAATTCGAAAGAGGTTCCCTGCAAGAAATGAGTTGTGAGAAGACGTTTAGATTTTTTTCAATAATTTCTAAGGCTTCTTCAAATTCTCTCTTTCCCTTCCACATTACCTTTAATCTGCATTTTGCGATTATCCAGCAGATTTTTTTCACCTAAAAGCAGATTGCCGAAGAATTTATTCAAAACTCCATGGTATAAGTAATGTCTTCCGCTAAATTTTGATAATTTGAAAATTTATGGTGTCAAATTCGGCATCTTTTTGTTATCCAAACGATTTTATTCAAATTTTTTTATTTGCCGAGGACGGATTTTGCGCCTGACCTGTTTGGCTGCGGATATTATCAAATCCGACTTAGCCGGCACGCACCC
>JBJFAP010000078.1:0-2926 GCA_051887975.1 Alphaproteobacteria bacterium
AACGTTGGGTTTATGGCGGCGGATGAAATATACCGCCGCTTTGCTTTTGGTGAATATAAATCAAAATTTCAAGCTTTAATAGCTGATGGCAACATTGCAGAAGAAAGAGTTTTGCTTGTAAAACCGCAAACGTTTATGAACCTGTCCGGCAATGCAATTGTGGAAGTTTGTAAATTTTATAAAATTTTGCCGGCCCAAGTGATTATTATTCATGATGATATGGATTTACCTGTCGGTGCTTTAAAAACAAAAATTGGGGGCGGAACGGCCGGTCATAACGGATTAAAAAGTATTACGGCGGCAATAGGTTCGGATTACGGACGTATTCGTGTTGGCGTGGGGCGTCCTGTTGATAAAAGTCAGGTTGCGGACTGGGTTTTATCACGTTTTTCAAAACAAGATGAAGAAAAAATTCATAAAGTGCTTGACTTAATTACAGAAAATATAGAAACTTATATAAAAAAAGATTGTGCGGCGTTTGCCAGCTTGATAGGAGAAAAAGTAAATGGGCTTTAATTGTGGTATTGTCGGACTTCCGAATGTGGGAAAATCTACGCTTTTTAATGCTTTGACACAAACAGCAGCAGCGCAGGCAGCAAACTATCCGTTTTGTACGATTGAACCGAATGTCGGTCGAGTCGCTGTTCCTGATGACAGATTAAATACTCTTGCATAAATTGATAAATCGGAAAAAATAGTTCCTACACAATTGGAATTTGTTGACATTGCCGGTCTGGTACGTGGTGCTTCAAAGGGTGAGGGACTTGGTAATCAATTCTTGGCAAATATTCGTGAAGTGGATGCAATTATTCACGTTTTACGCTGTTTTGAAAATGATGACATTACGCATGTCGAAGGTTCTATTGATCCTGTACGTGATGCCGCAACGGTGGAAACTGAACTGATGCTTGCCGATTTGGACAGTATGGAAAAAAGGATCGTTCAAATCGAAAAAAAAGCAAAAGCAGGTGATAAAGAAGCAAAAGAACATTTTGCCGTTATGGAAAAGGTTTTAAACGCCTTGCGTGAAGGAAAGCCGGCACGCAGTATCGATATTTCTGATGAAAATGAAGAAAAGATTTTAAAATCCTTATTTCTGTTGACGACAAAACCTGTGTTATATGTTTGTAATGTGGATGAAGCTTGTGCTGCAACCGGTAATGAATATTCCAAAAAAGTTTTCGATTATGCGGCGAGTGAAGGCAATCAAGCAGTTATTATTTCCGCAGCAATAGAAGCTGAAGTGGCACAATTAACGGATATGGCTGAACAAAAAGAATTTTTGGAAACATTGGGCTTAAAGGAAACCGGATTAAATCGTATTATTAAGGCCGGATATTCTTTATTAAATCTGTTGACTTTCTTTACTTCCGGACCAAAAGAAGCGCATGCTTGGACGGTAAAAAAAGGCGCGCTTGCACCCAATGCGGCCGGTGTTATTCATACGGATTTTGAAAAAGGATTTATCAGAGCTGAAGTGATTTCTTATGCTGATTATGTTGCTCATCATGGGGAAGTCGGCGCAAGGGAGGCCGGACGACTTCGTTCTGAGGGTAAAAATTATGTCATGCAGGATGGCGATGTTGTCCATTTCCTGTTTAATGTTTGAAAGGGAGGTACAGTATGCCGATAGCAACTTGGCGTGATTCGATGAACTTAAATTATCCACCGTTGGATGATGAACACAAGGCTTTTTTAAATGTCGTAAATCAAGCGTATATGGCATCACAAGTGGATGATTTTGAAATGATGGATCGTGTTTTTGAAAAGTGTTATGATTACGCACGCAATCATTTTTCCCATGAAGAAGATATTATGGAACGCATCCAATTTCCAGACATTGAAAATCATATGAAATCTCATCAAGTTTTTATTCATAACGTATCGGAAATGCGTCAGCAATATGAAGTTGCCCCCTCTATGGAAGATAAACGACGTGTTTCAATAAAACTTGCCAACTTTTTGAATGTTTGGTTGTTGGGGCATATTTTAAGTAAGGATAAAGTATTAAAGCCATTTTTGGTTCGTTTGCGTAATTTACCACCTCGTATGAACTTTTAAGGGACTTTGTATGCGTATACTTTTTTTGGGTGATGTTGTCGGCAAAAAGGGAAGAGAGATTGCTTTACAGCAAATCCCTTTGCTTAAAGAAAGTATGTGTTTGGATGTTGTGATTGCTAATGTGGAAAATGCAGCGCATGGTTTTGGGCTAACGCCAAAGATGTATGAATCTTTTAAAAGAGCCGGAGTCAATTTGATGACAATGGGGAATCATACATTTGATAAAAAAGATATTTTCCCTTTGTTGATGGAAGAAAAGGATATTGTTCGGCCTGCCAATTATCCGGAAGGTACGATTGGTGTCGGTTCTACAATTTATACGCTTGAAGACGGCAGAAAAATAGGACTTGTACAAGTCTTAGGTCAGATTTTTATGAAAAATAATGAAATGCCATATCCGTTTTTGGATGCTTTTTATTCTAAATACCGTTTGGGACAAGATGTACAAGCTATCGTTGTTGATGTGCATGCAGAAGCGACTTCCGAAAAAATGGCAATGGGTTTTTTATCTGATGGTAAAGCATCTTTGGTTGCCGGTACGCATACGCATATTCCGACAGCGGATGCAATGATTTTACCAAAAGGAACGGGTTATATTACAGATATTGGTATGTGCGGGGATTATTGGTCAATTATCGGAATGACAACGGAAACTGTTTTACCGCGTTTCAAAGGACAACAGACAGAACGTATGGAACCTGCGGAAGAACAGGGAACTTTATGCGCTGTTTTTGCTGAAACGGACGATAATACGGGACTTTGTAAAGAAATTTATCCCGTTCGCATTGGCACACATTTGATGAATACGAAAATATAAAACATATCTTTTATGCTTTGTAATGGCGGATATAAAAAAATGCTTGAA
>JBJFAP010000079.1:0-2903 GCA_051887975.1 Alphaproteobacteria bacterium
CCACAAAATATCCCGTTAGGAAAGAGACATCAGCCGGTAAAAATGCCGCCATAATTGCCACCAACCCTAACGTTTTGAAAAGACGCGTTAAAAATTCACCAATATTCGGTGCATGAAGGGTTGTTACAAACTTCAGAACTTGGAATAATGTCCAAGCAAAGGCAAAAATTGCCAACAAAGCCAAAGCAACATCGCGCAAAGAAGCGTAAAGGCTTGCAGCCAAATTATTTCCTGTATTATAAACAGTATCAAAAATCGGGCATGTCCAACAACCGTCATGGTAAGATAAAAATACTGCCAAAATCCCTGCATAAATAGCCGTTCCAGCCTCTGATGCTAACCAAGCCCCCCCAAGAGCTACTGTACCACCACCGACAGCCGCAACGGCTGTCACAACAGCACCAGCACCTGCGATTACAGGACCCAAAAGTCCCAAAGCAACACCACCGGAACCAATCGCCACCCATTTTATAACTTTTGCTTCTTCACAAGAATCTTGTATTTTTTCTTCAGTTTTTTCTCGCCCTTCTTTGTTATCATAAGCATTTTGTGCTTTTAGGGCGTCAAATTCTGTATAACATTGGAGACAGCCTTTTTTTGCAGAATCTTGTTTTTCACTTTTAGAACAATCCCCTGACTTAGTACAACCAGCTCCTTCACATCTTTCATTACACACTTTTTTTGCCGATGACACGATATCAGTAGCAATACTATTGCAATTTTCAACAGAGTATCTATCAGGATCTGCATAATAATTATAGCCTTCTTTAATTTTTATCCCGTTATAATTTCCTCCGTTATTAAAAACCTCTCTGATTTTTTGCTTTTCTGATGCAGATATAGTTGGAGACGCAAGAAACTTCATCAACTTTTCATAATTATTCATCTCTGCATTACTTGGCACATCACAAGACCGAAAATAATCAAGAAAAACCCCTGCCCCAGCATCTGCAGACATTAGCATAATGGCGGATAAAAACACAACAAATAAAAAAACAAATACCTTCTTCATCTAATTCCCCTTTATCAGAGATTTTTTCAGTTCTATATATATTTTACCCCAAAAAATAATTTATGTCCACAATTATTTTACCTTTAAAACATTTTTCTTTTATTGTAATCTTTCCCTTTATCTTACAGCTTCACAGCAGCATCCAACAACGCAATTGCCATTGAAATAAACACACTCAAAGTGATAACATTTATTAACACATCCATTAACATATCCCAGCCTCTTTTGGTATAACCACGCAAAGATGGGAATGCAAAACAGGCTGCATAAATCGGAAACAAAATCACAACCAAAGCCATTCGCAATATTAAATTTAACATGACAATGGGTATTTGAACGAACAAGCAAAAATACCCCATTACCAATAAAATACCGACAATCAACATCGAAAGATCCGGAAACAAGCCCGCAAAACCTGCCGTTAAAGATGCCGCCATAAATGAAATCCCCAAAGCAATTCCTCTTATCAAGCGAATACTGACTTTCTTGAGCAAACAGCGTAAAGAATCGTGCAAATCCACAGACATTGCCATTCCCTCAAAATTTTTGGGATCTGATGGTTCACAAAAGACTGTTTTTGTTGTCTGAACAAACGGCGTTTCTTTTGCGGAAAGACAATCCGGATTCGGTGTATATGCAGAAACTTCAATCGAATTGCCACCACCAAAATCACCGGCTTGTAAAATCGCATCACTCAAGCCAACGGCAAAAGTTGTCGGAACATCAAGGAAATATCCTGTCAAAAATGAAATACTCGGGGTTAAAAAAGCACATACAATCATCAACACGCCCAAGCTTTTAAACATTTGTGTAAAAAATTCCCCTATATTCGGTCCATGCAACGTAGTCAGCATTTTAAACACATGGAATAAAATCCATCCGAATCCCATCAAGGCAAGAAATGCCAAAAGATAATCCCTAAAAAAAGTATATAAATCGGTTGCCAACTTATTAGACGTAAAAAAGACAACATCAAAAACGGGACAAAACCAACACCCCTCATCAATTGTCATAAAAATCGCTTGTACTTTTGAGAAAATAACCGTTTCAGCATTAGATGAAATAATGTTCATCATCGCCTCTGCTACCGCAACCACGGGTAAAAAAGCAGCCAATGCAGACCAACCGGCCACTTTTCCAACCGTTGCCAATGCCGCATCACGTTCACATTTTTCTTGTTCTACTGCCTTCTTATCCGCCTTATATTGATTAAACATTGTTTCAACGACAGTTTGACAACGTTTACAGTTTTTTTCAGTCAAAGCGTCAGAAGCTTTAGCACATTCCGTAGAACACTTATGTGTAATTGCTGAAATGATACTAGCGGCATTTCCTAAACAACCACGCTGATTTGCCCGTCTGGGATCAACATAATAATTGTATTTCTCTTCGACTTCCTGTATTTTTTGCGGATTGCCGTTCCACACATCATTTGCATATTTTGTCAATTCATCTTGTGATAAACCATTACACCACGAAAAAAAATCCTTTGCACCGGCAGCTGCACCATAAACTGTACTGCCCACTTCATCAAAAAACTCCCCAAAGCTCCACGCATTTGATTGGCAAGGAAACAATAAAAATAGCATACAAACAAGCACAAAAACACATACTTTTTTCATCTTTTGCCCCTTTAAAGAGAATTTTTTTAGTTCTTTTTATTTTATTGTAGACTAAAATTTTAAAAGTGTCTATAATTATTTTAAATTGTATTCATTTTAAAGGAGATAAAAATGTCCAAAGACACACAAAAGCAACAAATTTTTAAAATTTATCAACAACTTTATCAGTATCGCGATATGCTTAAAAATGCTCCGCAACTCACTTTCGATTTATCGCAATTTTCACCGGAACAACTCGACTCGCAAGAACAAAATATCCGCACTGAATT
>JBJFAP010000080.1:0-2859 GCA_051887975.1 Alphaproteobacteria bacterium
ATTACGAGATAAAATAATATTTTGTCCGGCAGAATTTTTAATTGTTGAGCAGTTTTTCAAACGAATTGTCGCGTCAAACACAGCATCAACTGTTGATTGTTCAGCACCACGTTGCGCCGCACCACCGATATGGAATGTACGCATTGTCAACTGTGTACCCGGTTCACCAATGGATTGAGCAGCCATAACACCGATTGCTTCACCCACACTGACCGGTGTTCCATGAGCCAAATCACGACCATAGCACTTTGCGCAAACACCATTCTTTGTTTCACAAGTCAAAACAGAACGAATTAAAACAGATTCAACACCGGCGGCATCGATCTTTTCAACATCGTTTTCATCAATCAAATGACCGCGCGGAACAATGACTTCGCCCGTTTGCGGATTTTTAATATCTTCTTGAGCAGTACGGCCCAAAATACGTTCACCGGTTGTTGCAATCACATCACCGCCTTCAATAATCGGTTGAATTGTAATACCTTTTTCAGTACCGCAATCTTCTTCCGTAATAATGGCATCTTGTGCAACATCAACCAAACGACGTGTCAAATAACCGGAGTTTGCTGTCTTCAAAGCAGTATCCGCCAAACCTTTACGCGCACCGTGAGTGGAGTTGAAGTATTCCATAACTGACAAACCTTCTTTAAAGTTTGCAATAATCGGTGCTTCAATAATTTCACCATTCGGTTTTGCCATCAAACCACGCATACCGGCCAACTGACGCATCTGCGCAGCACTACCACGAGCACCGGAATGCGCCATCATGTAAACAGAGTTTACTGGTTTTCCCGGTTCAATTTTTGAAATTTCTTTCATCATGGCGTTTGCAACAGCATCTGTACATGTTGACCAAGCATCAACGACTTTGTTGTATTTTTCACCCTTTGTAATCAAACCGTCTTGATATTGACGTTCAAATTCTTTGACTTTTTCTTCTGTTTGTGCAATCAAATCCTTTTTAGCTTCCGGAATAATCAAATCGTCTTTACCGAAAGAAATGCCCGATAAAGCGGCTTGACGATATCCCAAAGCTTTAATTTGATCAACAAAGATACACGTTGCTTTTTGACCGCAATGACGATAAACCGTATCAATAATTTCGGAAACTTCTTTCTTTTTAATTTGACGGTTAATCAATGAATACGGAGTCTTGTTATCATCCGGCAAAACTTGAGATAAAATAATACGACCCGGAGTTGTTTCAACAAGCTTTGTTTGCTTTTCCGTTGCACCTTCTTCCCAAATTGTCAAACGTGCTTTAATTTTGGAATGCAGTGTTACCACTTTTTCATTCAAAGCGTGCATAACTTCAGCAACATCAGCAAAAATCATTCCTTCACCCGGTTCGCCGTCCAACTGTAATGTTAAATAATATAATCCCAAAATCATATCCTGTGTCGGAACGATAATCGGCTTACCGTTTGCAGGCGACAAAATATTGTTTGTGGACATCATCAACACACGCGCTTCCAATTGAGCTTCCAAGAACAAAGGCACGTGAACAGCCATCTGGTCGCCATCGAAGTCTGCGTTAAATGCAGTACATGCTAATGGGTGTAATTGAATGGCCTTTCCTTCAATCAAAACCGGTTCAAAAGCTTGAATACCTAAACGGTGTAAAGTCGGCGCACGGTTTAATAAAACAGGATGTTCACGAATAACTTCGGACAAAATATCCCAAACTTCCGTACGTTCTGCTTCCACCATACGTTTTGCGGCCTTAATTGTCGTAGCCAATCCGTATTGTTCCAATTTTGCGTAAATAAACGGTTTGAATAATTCCAACGCCATACGTTTCGGCAATCCGCATTGATGCAACATCAATTCAGGACCTACCGTAATCACAGAACGACCGGAATAGTCAACACGTTTACCGAGCAAGTTTTGACGGAAACGACCTTGTTTACCTTTTAACATATCTGCCAAAGATTTCAACGGACGCTTGTTTGTTCCCACAATCGCACGACCACGTCTGCCGTTATCAAATAAAGCATCAACAGACTCTTGCAACATACGCTTTTCATTACGAATGATAATATCCGGCGCGCGCAATTCAATCAACCGTTTCAAACGATTATTTCTGTTGATAACACGACGATATAAATCATTCAAATCTGATGTTGCAAAACGACCGCCATCCAATGGAACCAACGGACGCAATTCAGGCGGAATAACCGGCAATACATCCAAAATCATCCATTCCGGACGAGAACCGGACTCTATAAATGCTTCCACCAATTTCAAACGCTTTACAATTTTTTTACGACGCATATCGGAATTTGTTTCTTTCAATTCCGCGCGCATTTCGGCTGCTTCTTTTTCCAAGTCAATGCTGGCCAAATATTCTTTCAAAGCTTCTGCACCGATACCGACATGGAAAGAATCTTCGCCATATTCTTCCAATGCCTTTTCATATTGTTCGTCCGTCAATAATTCGTGAAGCTTTAACGGTGTCAAACCCGGTTCAACAACCATATATTTTTCAAAATACAACACAGCTTCCAAATCTTTCATCGGCATATCAACCAGCAAACCGATACGGCTTGGCAATGATTTCAAAAACCAAATATGCGCAACAGGAGCAGCTAATTCAATGTGTCCCATACGTTCACGCCGAACTTTTGAAAGTGTTACTTCAACACCACACTTTTCACAAACAACGCCACGATATTTCATACGTTTGTATTTTCCGCACAAACATTCATAATCCTTAACAGGTCCGAAAATTTTTGCGCAGAACAAACCATCCTTTTCCGGCTTAAACGTACGATAGTTAATTGTTTCCGGCTTTTTGACTTCACCATAAGACCAAGAACGGATTTTTTCCGGAGATGCAATCTGAATCTTGATATCATC
>JBJFAP010000081.1:0-2851 GCA_051887975.1 Alphaproteobacteria bacterium
TTCACCGGATTTTCGTCCTGTCAAATGACGCGAATAATTTTCAATTCCCTTACATGCGCCCGTTGCTTCCATCATTTCCAAATCAAAGCGCGTTCTTTGGGCGATTCGTTGTGCCTCGACTAATTGATTATGTTCTTCAAAATATGCAACACGTTCTTTTAATTCTTCTTTTATTGTTTTAAATGCTTGACTCATTGCCGGTCCGGGAGTCACGTAATGGCTTGCAGGATAAACGACAACTTCATTTACGGATAAAGTTTTTTTGCCTGTCAGCGGGTCAAATTCGTCAATACTTTCTATTTCATCACCAAAAAGACCTATTCGCCAAGCAATGTCTTCCAAGTGGCTTGGAAAAATATCTATGATGTCGCCATTGATACGAAAATTACCGCGTTCTAAAACCATATTTGTGCGTTTGTATTGTAATTTTGCCAACTCTCGAGCTAATTCTGTTAAATCAAGCGTGTCGCCAACTTTCAATGATATTTTCATTGCACTGTAAGATTCAACACTGCCCAAACCATAAATACATGAAACAGAAGAAACAATGATGACATCTCGGCGTTCCAAAATATTACGTGTTGCTGAATGTCGCATTTGATCAATTTGTTCATTGATTGCCGAATCTTTTTCAATATAAGTGTCTGTTTTGGGAATGTATGCTTCCGGTTGATAATAATCATAGTACGATACAAAATATTCCACAGCATTATCAGGAAAAAAAGATTTCATTTCGCCATATAATTGAGCTGCTAATGTTTTGTTATGCGCTAAAATCAGAGCAGGGCGATGGGATTGTTCAATAATTTTTGCCATCGTGAATGTTTTTCCGGATCCCGTAATACCCAATAAAACTTGATTGCGTTCGCCATCTTTTAGTCCTTGCAATAATTCGGCTATGGCTTGGGGTTGATCTCCTGAAGGTTCAAAAGGACTTTTTAAGTGAAAGTCGGCCGGATCTAATAATGAAGACTTTTCATAAACAAGCGGTAACATTATTTTTTCTTTTTTATTGCCGAAGATACTTCATTGATTGATGTTTTTAAATTTTGCCATATTTGGACAGACATATCTTTGGTGTCCTTGTACATAGTTCGGTATGTAACGCGTCTTGATCCCCAATGCAATAAATTGTAAACAATACATACTAACAACAATAATGCTAAAACTGTGGAAATATAAAACGAATGTCCGAATAATATACCATCTACGGCAAAGCCGAGCATAAACAAGAACAATGACGGTAAAATCCTCTTGCTATCCAAGTTTTCACGAATGATTTTGCTGATAAAAAATGTAAATAATTTCGGCTGTGGATTGGCGCGATGAAATAATACATTTAATCTTGAATAGATAATTTCATAATAATAATAAATCGGCATAATCAATGCGACCCATGTCCAACCTTTTGCCGTTAAAAGAATTAAAAACAATCCCATTAAATATCCCAGTGGTAAAGCACCACAGCGTCCAAGTCTTAAATCAGGGGCGTGTTTTTTAAAACTGGCAAAAGCTAATAACGCAACTGAAATCATTAACGGATAAAATGCCATCTCGGAAGAAAACAGAAAGCCTCTGTTTGCTGACAGAATAGGGACAAGTGCGAAAGATAAACATAAAGCATTTGTTTGAATAAAGGTTAAACCAATGACTTTGTCCATTGTCCCGTAGGCGCTGATGAAAAGAGCCCAAAGAATAGCAGTTATCAGTCTGTCCAAAAATAATGGCAATACGCCCTGAAAAATCATCAAATTTTGTGGAATAAATGCAACGGATAAAACGGTAATCAATAATACACTCCAAAAACGGCGGCCGGTTCTTCTTTGAACTGCGTTTAATGATAAAGCAAATGCACCCAATATAAACGGATACCAATTAAATACGAAAAAAGAATCATTCAAAAGACTTTGTGTTGAGCTGACTTGCAATAAAATCCAACCGAGACAGGCCGCAAAAACAACGGATAAGCCGGCTTTATTTGCCAAATCAATACCTTTTTCAGCTCGAATTGTATTTAAAACAGATAAAAATGCAAGCGTTAATAAATAAACGCATAAAAAGAAAATTAAAAATAAAAACATACCCGTTGCCCCCTTTTATTATTTTAAGCTTTGTGCCTGAACGAAATACGTCCTTTCGTTAAATCATACGGAGTCATTTCAATTTCGACTTTGTCGCCAACCATCACGCGAATGCGGAATTTACGCATTTTTCCAGCGGTATGAGCCAAAATCTCATGTCCGTTTTCCAACTGTACACGAAACATTGCGTTTGGCAGTTTTTCAATAACTGTTCCCGTAAAAGTTAAAACTTCTTCTTTTGCCATATAAAATACACCTTTCTAATTAAATAAAAAATCCTTATAGTTCAAGAAGTATACACTATTTTTTTTATCATGCAAGTAATTTTTACATTTTTAATAATGTGGCGGACGTGTTTCTTCGGATAAAGACTTTACATTGTTTTCCAAACTTTCGCGAAGCTGTTTATTTTCCTTTTGAATCTTATCCATTTGTTTAGCCTGACGAATAAATTCAGTATTTAATTCGTCAAGAGTTTTTTCCATTTGCGATAACGCACATTCAATAGCATTTAAGCGATCTTCAAAATCAGTCATTTTTTCTCCTTTAACAAGAATTTTAGCAGATTAAATACAAAAATCAAGGAAAATTGCTTGACATTTCAAAGTATGTTTTTTAAAATGCCTGATTATTGAATAAGAAAGGATAAAAAATGCAAAGAAAAGTTGGAATTGTCGGTTGCGGCGTTATAGGGGGTGCTTTAAAGGCATGGATTGAAAAAAACACAGAACACAAAGTTTTGGTATCTGATCCGCCTAAAGGATTTAATG
>JBJFAP010000082.1:0-2849 GCA_051887975.1 Alphaproteobacteria bacterium
TTTCATCATAAGCACCGCCAAAACGAATCGTCCAATTGTCGTTAATTTTGTAATCTGCACCCAAAGAATAAAACCAAGTATTCTTCCAATTTTCATGTGTGGAAGAAATCGCCGTTCCTTTTGTACCTGCTCCCGGTATATCTTCTTGCGCAATAATGTGTAAAGAATTAAATCTTGTCCATCTTGTCCAACGCGCCGAAGCCGATAAAGTTAAATCTTTGTTCACATCATACGCACCGGAAATTAACACCAATTCCGGAGTCGTAATTCGCGCTGATGCATCGTATTTGCCATTTAAAGGGGCGGAAAATTTAATATCGCCTTCCAATTTATGTGATACCTTTGAACGATAGGAAACACCAAAACGCAAGTCTTTTCTTGGGGTCAACGTCAAACCCACCGAATAACCGACACCCACATCTTTTCCTTGTAAATCTTTTGCATATTCAATAGAATATCCTCCTCCGAGATTTTTTAATCCGGAACTTGTCAAACGGGCATCCGCATATTGTCCGTTAATGCTTGCACCTATTGCCAACATCGGCATGACTTGATAAGAAGCCCCCGCTGATAAATCGACAGCTTTTAATTCTGATAACGTACCATGATAACGTCCCGACCAATTGTTTTTGTAATCCGTAATCAATCCGTACGGGGTGTAAATACCTGCACCCAAAGTCAAATCTTCATTGACTTTATATTGCGTAAAGACGTGTGGCAAAACACGCGCCATTTCGGAACTTGATCCTTGCTTTGCGTCATTATCATAATAATCTGAATATAATAAAATAGCGGCAGCACCACCTTGAACGCCATTTTTTTGATTGTATTGCATACCGGCCGGATTATAGGCAATTGATGAAAAATCATCACCGACAACACCAGCCCCTGCAAAAGAACGTCCCATATTTGCGGCCGAATATTCAGAAATTTGAAAGCCGCTTGCCATTGCCGTTCCGGCAACGGAAACACCACATATCATATATAAAGCTTTTTTTAAAAACATATTTTTCCTCTTTTTTTGTTACTGAAACGATTTCGTTTATAATACAAAAGGAAAAACGTGCAATTTTTTTTATGATTTTTGCATAAAATGTCATATTAGTGTCAGAGATTGGACATAAAAGTGTCATATAAAAAGTAGAATAAAAAATTAAAAATTTATTAAAAAAATGCTTGCGTTTTTTTTTAAGATGTGCAAAATTAAAAAACGTTAATTTTAATTGATAAGGAGAAAATAAAATGATACAAAAAAATCACGGACATCGTCCAGATAACAGACCTCGTACAAATCCGCACGCACAAATGCAAAATCGTGCAGATGTAAAACAATGTGATTGCGAAGCGGATTGCAAATGCGCTTGCCAAGATGGAAAACCTTGCACTTGCGGTTGCGGCTGTGGCTGTGGCTGCAAATCAAATGCTTCCGGCATTGTTTGCGGCATTTTCAGCTTGATTGGCGCATGCTTGATTTGTGCTGCTGTTTTATGTGCGGCAGATCGTTTTGAAAAAGCGATGACTGCTGTTCGTCCTGCACCGGTTGCTCGTGCAGCAAAAACACAAGCTCCGGCAGGCAATATGGATAAGGTTGTTGCAGATTACATCAAAAACAATCCGCAAGCGATTATTGCTTCTTTGGAAGCTTATGACAGACAACAAAGAGCAAAGCAAGTCAGAACTGTTGACGCAGGTATGTTGGCAGAAATTTTGTCCGATAAAACAAATCACGTTTTGGGAAATCCAAAAGGTTCTTTTGTTATGATCGAATTCTTTGATTATAACTGCGGCTATTGCAAAATGATGAACAAGAAGATGGCTGAAGCTGTTAAAAAATCAGATAACATCCGTTGGGTTTTGATGGATGCACCTATTTTCGGTGAAAAATCTGAAATTATTTCTCGTTATGCTTTTGCAGCTGCAAAACAAGGAAAATTTGCCGAATATCACGCCGCTTTGGGTGAAGAAAATGACAAATCCGAGGCAAACTTGAAAGCAATCGGTAAAAAATTAGGCTTGGATGTTGCAAAATTAGAAAAAGACGCAAAGTCTGATGCGGCAAAGGATAAGTTAGCCAAAACACGTACTTATACGCAAAAATTGGGCTTGTCCGGTGTTCCAATGTTCATTATCGACGGTAAAGTCCAAACAGGTGCTTTCCCTGATGAACAAATGGATGAATACATCAAAAAAGCAAACGAAATGAAAAAGGCAAAAAAATAAGCTTTTAATCATTGATGAATTTAAAAATCCCTGCCAATCGGTGGGGGTTTTTATTTTTTACTTGAATTTTTTGAAAAAAAAGCTATGATAAACGCATTCAAAATAACAGTAATGAAAGGTAAAAAAATGACGACTCCTTTAATGCCAAAAGCAACCGCTGTATGGTTGGTGGAAAATACAACTTTATCGTTCGAGCAAATCGCTGATTTTTGCGGTATGCACGAATTGGAAATTCAAGCTATTGCAGATGGGGACATCGCATCTCATATCGTGGGGCTTGATCCTGTGTTGAACGGACAGTTAACAAAAGAAGAAATTGAACGTTGTGAAAAAAATGAAAAAGCTCGTTTGACGATGGCAGTTCATGAAGATGTTTCTCATTTAGGCAAAAAAGCAATTAAATATACGCCAATGGCAAAACGTGAAGACAGACCGGCGGCTATTATGTGGCTTTTGGAAAAACATCCCGAATTGGATGATATGCAAATTGTCAGATTGCTTCGAACGACTCGAACGGCAATCGAATCCATTCGTTCTAAAACGCACAAAAATTATGACGAATTAGAACCGAAAGATCCAGTTGTCGTCGGTTTGTGTACGGAACAAGAGTTGGCACAAGCCATCGCAAC
>JBJFAP010000083.1:0-14843 GCA_051887975.1 Alphaproteobacteria bacterium
GTAATTCTGTTTGCATTTCGGCAATAATCACCGGCGCGCTGCCCGCATCGACTTCTTGTTTTTCATCTTCCGCATCAATAACGGATACATCGACCATTTCAAATTTTTCGTTTTTGTGTTCAACCAAGCGCGCTTTGTATTTACGCAATTGTGCGGCAATTCTTTCGCATGCTTGATCAAAAGCGACATAAGCATCTGTGCCTTTTGCCGAACCCATCAAAAGAGTTCCTGTGCGCGGGTGAACAGAAACTTCAGCCTTAATCGCATCCCCTTCTTTAGAAAAGACGGCAGACGCATTGACAACATCATCAAAATATTTTTCAATCACTGTGGATAAATTGTTTTCTGCATAAGATTGCATATTATCGCCCAAGTGAAGTTGCTTTCCTGTAATAGTAATTTGCATTTTTTAATCCTTAAAATAAATAAAACCAACGTACTTTACTGTAAAAGCGAATAAACAAAATGTCAAGTGTTCTTTCTTAAAGATAACCAGAAAAACAAAAATATATTTATTTTTTGATTGTTTGGCGTATAATAAACGTTATGCAAAAATTCGGTATTTATATACATTTTCCTTATTGCTTGTCGAAATGTCCTTATTGTGATTTTGCATCACGTGCGTGCCGACATTTCGATGAGGATGTTTTAATAAAAGGTTATTTGCGCGATTTAAAACACGCTTCTTTTCGTCCGGTTTCAAGTATTTTCTTTGGCGGAGGAACGCCGTCTATGCTGTCGGCAAAAGCCGTTGATGTCATTATTCAAGCGATTCAAAAAGATTTTACAATAATGCCCGATGCTGAAATAACGATGGAAGCCAATCCGGACGCTGTTGATAAGCAAAAAATGCAAGATTTTAAAAATGCAGGCGTGAATCGTTTGTCTTTGGGTGTACAGGCTTTAAACGAGGCGGATTTAAAATTTTTGGGGCGTTTACATACTCTTAAAACAGCAATTTGTCGCATGGAAGAAATGTTGTCCGTCTTTAATAATTGTTCGATTGATTTAATTTATGCGCGTCCTCATCAAACCATAAATGCGTGGCAAAAAGAATTGGATTTTGCTTTAAGTTTTAAATTACCGCATTTATCGCTTTATGAATTGACGATTGAAGAAGGAACTGTCTTTTACAAAAAAGGAATGACGCCTTGTGATGATGAGCTGGCGCGTGATTTGTATTTATTGACTTTGGATAAAATGGAAAAAGCGAACATACCGTATTATGAAGTTTCAAATTTTGCTAAAAAGGGCTTTGAAAGTCAGCATAATTTGCTTTATTGGCAAGGCGATGATTATTTGGGTATAGGACCTGCCGCGCATGGGCGAATCGGATTATATGCAACGCAAAATTCGAAAGATGTCAATGAATGGTTGCAAAAAGGAACGGTAACGGAAAAATTAACGCCCGATGAAAGAAAAGAAGAAAAAATAATGATGGGCTTGCGCTTGCGAGAGGGGATTAAAAATGACGGTATATCGGAACAAAATATCCAAAAAGCACGCGCCAACGGTTGGATAAAAGATAACCCAAAACGCATTATCCCGACAAAGGAAGGGATTTTAATGCTCAACCAATTAACGTTGTTGCTTTTATCTGAATAATAATTGCCCGATAAGACAAATATCCGATCGGGCATTATCATCATTTATACCGCAATTTTTTCCCAAACGCGTTTGTCCGTACGCATTAAGCGTAAAGCGTAATCTTGAACCGAATGATCGCCATGATAATCCGCGCCATCGCGGTTAATTTGAAGCGGTTGTTCGGCAAGACGCAAACCTTCATACCATCTTAACGGGATAAACGGGAAAGACGATGCCGGCATAAGCTTGCGATTATCCTTAACAAACTTCATATCGCGAATCGGATACATATTGTTTAAACGGCAAGATGTCAAAATACCGTTTGCAAAGCAATTCAAATGACGTTCCGTAATGATGTTGTAAAAATCAACTTCACATGCTTGAACATACTTTTCAACCAAGGTAATTTCTTCGCCTTTTTCATTAAAGGTAATTGTCCCGATTGGTGTGTCATCCGTCATCGGATATGTAAATTTACCCGCTTGTTTGTTAAAGATACGATGCTGATTGATTGTTCTTAATTCAGAACCGTCAGAAAATTTCAATACGTTTACTTTGTTTGTGTGTTCCTTTTTCTTGATGTATAAAGGATTCGCACTTGCAAAGCAAGCGTTGTCAAAATCCCAAACTTTTAAGTTATCGTTGTAATCAATGTCTTCAACGCATTTTTGAGTTCCATCCGCCAACGTCATCAAAGTACCGGCAGCAAGACATAAGCTGCTGTCGCAACAATCTTGAGAAATTATTGTCGTCTGATAACCACCGGAAGCGCATAAATACGGCTTATCAGCAGGACACCAAGAACAAATACTACCAACATTACATTCATTATTTATACAATTGCCCGAGCCATCACAAACTTTTCCACTTCCACCACCAACGACACAATAAGTTCCTCTTGCAGCGTAAGTGTAAACGGCCGTTCCGTTATTATTTGTACAAGCGGTTGTACAATAATCTGCCGTAAATCCCGCGCATGGGTTAGCGATAACGCATTCATTGCTTGCATTACATTCTCCGGCGCAAGTTTGGCTTGGCGCGGAAACCTGCCAACCGTCAGTATCGCCATATTCGCATATTTGTGAAGAAACAACGCAACCTGCGTCATTTAATTTATAATAAGTTTTGATTTGACCGGCTGTGTATTTTGGCGCACCGCAAGCATCCTGTCCGTTTGAAGTATAACATCCGCTTGCCGGAACTGTTTCAGGTACAGGGCAACATGTTCCGTCTGTTTTACATTCTCCGGCGCAAGTTTGGCTTGGCGCGGAAACCTGCCAACCGTCAGCGTCATTTAAACATCTTTCTTCTGAAATGACACATCCGTTTGCATTTAATTTATAATAAGTTCTTTTCGAACCTAAATCCACATATTCCGGATTGCTGCAAACATCTTCTCCGTTTAATTCATAACATACGGGTTGCGACTGCGGTGTCGGACAAACGGTGCATTTGCCGCTATTGCAATATTGATTACTATCACACTGATTATTTGATGTACATTCGGGTGTTTCCGATCCGCTGCCAGAACCACCACCAGAACCACCACCAGAACCACCGGAACCAGTACCAGAATCGTCATCATCATCAGACCCCTCTGAAGAGCCAAAGTCGCCAGAATTTGGGTCGCTTGAGGATGTGCCGCAAGCCTTTTGACTGTTGCCGACAATAAATTGCTTTGCGTCCGTACTGACGTAAAATTGTGATGTGCATTTTTGGGCTAAGGCCGCAACGATTTGTTCCGACAAGGCATCTTGTGTTTCAACGTTAATCATAACATTGCCGTAAGCATCTGTTGTCAGTGTACATTGGGAAAAATATGCTTCAGGCATAACCAATTGTTGCGTGTTAAAATCCGAACAATTTTGCGGGGTTGAATAAACTTGATCGCGTGTTGCAACTTTGATAGCTAACAAAGAAATGTAATCCGTAATGTCAACCGCTTTTTTGCGCGCCATTGCCAACTGATAGCCGCTTATTCCACCGATACTTAATACACCGATGATTGCCAACACACCCAGCATTTCAATCATTGAAGAACCTTTTTGGGATTGATTTAAAAGCCTTTTTTCTTTATTTTTTCTACTCATATTTTTTCCTTTCTGTTCACATCAAACAGGGGACTATTCTCCCTTTTTCTTTTTGTATTGTAAGGAAAATGATTTAATAAATGGTTAAAAAAAATGCCGCCCTTTTTCAAGAACGGCATTCGTTTTAAATTACATAAATTCTTTTTTAAAGAAGTCCGCAAGCTCGCTGATTGGCATACGAATTTGCTCCATCGTGTCGCGATTTCGAATCGTTACCGTTTCGGGCTGTTGTTCCAACGTTTCAAAGTCAACAGTCACGCAAAACGGCGTTCCGATTTCGTCATGACGACGATAAGATTTTCCAATGTTTCCGCTGTCTTCCAACATAACGCGACCAATTCCGGTTTTGAGCAACATATTTTTAATTTCATGTGCTTTTTTCATAATATCAGCATTGTTGCGCTTTAACGGAATCACAGCAACTTTAACAGGCGCAAGGTGCTTTTTTAATTTTAACACGATTCGTGTTTCGCCGCTTGGCAAGGTTTCTTCATTATAAGCTTCCGTCATAATCGCCAAGAATGCACGATCAACACCGATTGACGGTTCAATGACAAAAGGAACATACCATTTTTTATCTTCTTCATCATAGACAGCCAACTTTGCCGTTGAATCCGAATTTTTGTGAGTATGAGCAACTAAATTCAATTCGTCTTGATTTTTGCTGTGGTTGCCAAGGTCATAATCCTGTCTGTCGGCAATACCTTGTAATTCATCCAACCCATGTGGAAATTGATATTCCAAGTCATATGTTTTTTTGGAATAATGCGCCAAGTCTTCTTTCGGAATATCGTGGACATTCATTTTATTTAGGTCAAGCCCTTGCTCTTTCCACCAATTTAAACAAAAATCTTTCCACTTTTCCATCCATTCCAAGTCCGTTTCCGGTTTGACAAAAAATTCTAATTCCATTTGTTCAAATTCGCGTTGACGGAATGTAAAGTTGCGCGCTGTAATCTCATTACGGAAAGATTTTCCGATTTGCGCGATACCAAAAGGTACTTTTCTGGCAGTCGAATCGATGACGTTTTTAAATTGAGTAAAAATGGATTGACACGTTTCAGGACGTAAATAAACAAAAGCAGAACCGTCATCAACCGGTCCGAAGTTTGTCTTGAACATTGTATTAAAAGCGCGTACTTCTGTTAAATCCGTTGAACCGCATTCGGGACATTTACCGTCTTTAATATGATCGGCGCGAAAACGTGCTTTGCATTTTTTACAATCTTGCAACGGATCGGAAAAAGTCGATTCGTGGCCGCTGTATTGTAATACTTTACGCATTGTTAAAATACTGGTATCCAAACCTTCCACGTCATCACGTTCATAAACAACTGCGCGCCACCATGCTGCTTTAATATTGTTTTTTAATTCAACGCCCAAAGGACCGTAATCATAAACTCCCTGTAATCCGCCATAAATATCCGCGCTTTGAAAAATAAAGCCTCTGCGTTTACATAAACTGACCAATTGATCCATACTTGTTGCCGGCATTTTTATACTCCTTTATGTTAAAAATTTTACTTGATTATATAGCGATTTTGCCTAAAGTCAAGACTTGTTCAGATTTTTTGTATAAAGAATGCAAATTTTGCTGGACATCCGATGAAGGGTTTGATAAAATAAAACAAATTTTGAATAAGGGACATTATGAAAAAAAGATTTTATTATGCTTTATTGTTTTTTTTAATGGCGTCTCCCGCGCTTGCAACATATCGCGATGCGTTGGAATATTTACGCAAAGAAAATTATCCCGGGGCTGTGGATGCTTTGCAAGATACGTTGTTGACAGATTCTAAAAGCCAATATTTGATGGGTTTTATGTACTATCATGGATTGGGTGTTCCCAAAAGTTATCGTCAGGCCGCAGAGCTTTTTGAAAAGTCGATGGAAGCGGGTAATACCGATTCAAGAACTTTTTTGGCCTATATGTATGATGAAGGCAAGGGCATTCGTGTCGATAAAAAGAAAGCTTTTGATTTGTATCAGGAATCTGCTGAAGTCGGTGATACGACCGCGATTTTGAATTTGGCTGTTATGTATTACAGAGGAAATGGAATTCCGCAAAATTATGGCAAGGCTTTTGAATTGATGTCTTCAATTGAGAATGTGCGTGATCCTGTCGCGCAATATTACCTCGGCAACTTTTATTTTTACGGCTTCGGTGTGGAAAAAGATTTGGCAAAGGCGTTTTTGTATTATGTTCGCGCGGCACAGTTAGGGTCAATAGAAGCGCATTATATGTTGGGACATATCTATCAAAACGGGCAAGGCGTCAAAACAGATGACGGAAAGGCTTTAAAGTACTACGAATATGCAGCATACAAGGGACAGCCGCAAGCACAATTCAACTTGGCAACAATGTATGCCAGCGGCAAAGGAACGCAAGTTGATAAGGCGAACGCTTATGCATGGTTGGCAATGTCTGTAAAAGGCGGTGTTGTTCAGGCACAGGAAGAATTGTCAAAACTTGCCGAAAAAATGACATTGGCAGAAACAGCAAGAGCAAAACAATTGATTATTGATTACAATAAAATGCTTGATGATCCGAATGCAAAAATTACATCAGAGTCGATGAATGAAAATTTGGGTAATATGGCATTTAAAGCACAACCCAAAAGTTTTTCAGGTTATAGGGCTACAACGACAATAAAGCTCGACAATCAAACTAACGGTGGTTATTATGACACATCGTCATCACGATCGACTTCCACCCCAGCCAGAAAAGCACGTACAGTAAGGAGAAGATAATGAATCTTTTTAAGAAACTTTTTTCTTTCAGAATTTCCGACATAACGGGTATTATCTTGGGGGCGATTTTGGTTTCAAATGAAAGTTTGTTCGGTTCTTTCTTTGATGTTTTGATGTCGTATTGGTTATATCTTTTTGTGGCGTTGGGTGTGTTTTTATTTAATATGTGGAAATGGTTTTTGGAATATCGCGGGGAAACAGCTTATTTAAAGGATGTGTTCGTCGATATTATCAGAGATTACATTTGCATTACTTTGGCGATGATTTCGACCATTGGTGTTTACGCATTTTTTACATCTATTCACTAATCTTTACAAGATTCTGTTTGACATATATGCGCTTTGTGGATGACAATCAGCGCGGCTTTTTCATTTAAAGAAAGACCGCTTCGTTTCTTTTCAAAATCATTCAAAGGTGCAATGGTTGCCTCAACGCGATACCATCCTTTTTGTAAATTTAAAGCATTTGAAAACGCTTTCATGACAAAAGGCTTATCAGCGAAAACGACTTTTTCATTCGTTCTGTCTGAAATATGTAAAATAAATTCGCCTAAAACAGGAATACCGGATTGTTCGGATTGTTTTAATAATTGTTCGGCTGTTTTATGCATAACAGGTTGTGTCTTTTTTGCTGTCTTTTTTGGGGCGGGCAATGTTGTTGCCGTTTTGACGGGCGTGTCATTTAAGTTTAAATGCTCTGTAAAATAAATACCGCTTTTATCTAATGACGGGCTGTCCGAGGCATTTAAGATGATGACAGATGTTTGTGGGCATAAAATTTGCGCATAATTTTTAACAACAGCGGTTAAGTTTTTAAGTGTTTCTTTATTTTCAAATAAAGCTTTGTTGGGCGTTTGCAATGTCATTTCAAACGGATGACAGGCATCAAAAGATGTGTACTTTCCTTTTTCATTTAAAAAAGCGTGCATTGTTCCGATATATCTGACATTCAGTTGTTTGTCTTCATCAATAACAAAATGCAAATATTGTGTCGCATTTTCATCGGCAGTTCTTTTGATAACTTTTGCATTTAAAGGTAAATCAGCAATAAAAAAACCGTCAATAAAATATCCGTTCCAAGAGTGGATTAAATTGCCCGCTTCATCAGATAATTCAAGGTGGGAAAATCCTTTTTCCAAACACATATCCGGATAAGTTTTGTTTTCTGTTCGGATCGTGTAATCTTTCGTTATTTTTTCTGTTGTCAAATAATGAAAAAAACACGAACCGTCTTCATCAGGAATAATATATTCATTTAAAGGATATGTGCTGTCATATAAAATGTTTTGTGTTTGTGGCAACATAAAATTTTCTGCGTTTGCAGAAAGATTTAATAACAACAGGCAGAGTAAAAATTTTTTCATCAATCAATTTCCTCGTTTGGATAAAGTCCATACAAAACAGACCTTAAAACATATCCTTTCAAGTTATCATTATAACAGATATGACAAAAGGGATTTTCTTTTGGGCATGTGAGTAAACGAATGACAATTTGTCCATCAAAATATCCGATAATCGGAGAGGATAAATTATCTTTTTTATAAACGGGCGTTTTTTTATCTTTAGGAGTCAATGCATACCTTTTTCCGGTTAACATTTTTTTATGTATCCAACCGGTGGTATTATCGACATCTTTTATTTTATACCAAGTGTCATAAACATCTGTGATTTCAACAGGAAAATTGATGTTTTTATAAACCCATTCAATCGGAAAGCGTTCCCCCGGACCGGATCGCATATTCACAACATTGCTGCGAAGAGAAACAAAGCGTGGAACAGGCAATTCTTGGCCCATGCAGGAAAAGGAAAGAAAAACAAAAAATAAAAAAGCTTTAATTTTCATTGGACTTTTCCTCTTGCGCATCATAAAAATTTTTTTCCATTTCTTCAAATTCTTTCACGATAGCGGGCGGTTCAATCGGTGTTTTTTGTTCTTCGATATAAGAATCCGATGCGTTGTCGGGATTTTTTTGTTCTTCGATATAAGAGTCCGACGTGTTGTCGGGATTTTTTTGTTCTTCGATATAAGAATCTATTTCTTCAAATTCTTTGACGACAGCGGGCGGTTCAATCGGTGTTTTTTGTTCTTCGATATAAGAATCCGATGCGTCGTTGGGATTTTTTTGTTCTTGCAATGTTTCAGATGCCGAAGTTTCAGGCAATGTTGACGGTTCTGAAGCCATTTCTTCTTCAATCGGTTCGAATTCATCACAAACAAATGTTTGCGGCTCTTGCGTTTCATTCATTCGTTGCATAAAAGCTTCTGTTTTAGCCGCTTGCGTTTGTCGTTTTTCGGTCATATCGTCCCATTCAACACGCAAAACGGGCGAAAAAACAAGCAATGCAATCGGATCATTATATTTAATAATGACGGATTCACTTGACGCATTATATAAGCAAACTTTTATTTCTTGTCTGTCAAAAGCATCGATTGTCAGCGGTGCATTGAGTACATACACGCCAGATTGTGTAGATTCTTTTAAAGAACGAACTTGCGCTTCCAATCCTATGGGTAAGGCAATTGCAAGCCCCGTTCCAATGACTTCGTAATGATTCGGTGCTATCTTGATGGAATCTGTGTGAGCTGATAACAATGTCATGGAAGTTCCCACAGGATTTCCATAGCGAGGCAATGATATTTTTTCAGATTCAGCATTTCGAATAATCGCAATTTTCGGTAATGGCATTTTTCCCTCTTTTTAAGCTTTCTTCTTGGGTGTTTTTTGTCCCCAAAGCGTTTCAATTTCGTAAAATTCTCTTGTTTTTGGACAGAATAAATGCACAATTGCATCACCCAAATCCAAAATTACCCATTCGCCTGTTCCGTCTTTTCCTTCCAAGCGTGGCTTTAACCCGTCTTCTTTTAATTTTTTTGCCAACGTATCCGCCAAAGCAATAACATGGCGTGTTGATGTTCCGGACGCGATAATTAAATCATCTGTTAAAGATGTTTTTCCTTTTAACGGAATGGATACAATGTCTTGCGCTTTTCCGTCATCAAGAATACGCACAATCTTTTCGGATAATGTTTCATTTTGAATTTTATTTTCAATCTTTTTTTTCATTCGTCATCCTTTGTTTTTTGAATATAAGGAACTGCGGCGCGAAGCAAATCCGTCAAACCGATTCCGGCAATTGCTGAAATGAAATAAATTTTCTTTTTTCCAAACTGTTTTTGAATGTCTTTTTTTGTTTCATCATCAAGGCAATCGCATTTATTGATAGCAATCAATTCTTTTTTCTTTGTCATTTTGGAATCATACTTTTGTAATTCTTCGCGAATCGCTTTGTATGATTCATAAGGATTTTCTTCCGTTCCATCAATCATATGAATGAACGCACCGCATCGTTCGACATGCTTTAAAAATTTAATGCCCAATCCGACGCCTTCTGCCGCGCCTTCTATAAGTCCGGGGATATCGGCCAATAAAATTTCTTTACCGTCTATCATTGCAACACCCAAATTCGGATGCAAAGTTGTAAACGGATAATTGGCAATTTTGGGTCGCGCTTTGGTCAATGCGGTAAGCAAAGTCGATTTTCCGGCATTCGGTTTCCCAATCAATCCGATATCGGCAATCAATTTAAGTTTTAACCATACCCACAATTGTTCGCCTTCTTCGCCTTTATCGGCTCTGCGAGGTGCTTGATTGGTCGCGCTTTTATAAGAATCGTTTCCTCTGCCGCCTTTACCGCCTTTGGCGATAAGCGCGCATTGTCCGGCTTTTGTTAAATCGGCCAAAACAATTTTCCCTAATTCATCTGAAATTTCCGTACCGACAGGCACTTTGATAATCAAATCTTGGCCGTTTTGTCCTGTACGATTTGAGCCGGCACCATGTTCGCCCTTCATGGCTTTGAAATGTTGTTGATAGCGAAAATCAATCAATGTGTTAAGATTCGGTACAGCTTCAAATATAATATCGCCGCCTTTGCCACCGTTTCCGCCATCCGGACCCCCGAATTCCAAATATTTTTCGTGCCGAAAAGAACATGCGCCATTTCCGCCATCGCCCGCTTTTAAGTTAATTTTAGCCTGATCCAAAAATTTCATAAATATAAAACCTTTCCTTTGCGTTTAATTTAACGCATTTACCATTGAAAGGCAAGTATTTTTTGTGAAACGATGTTTATATAAAAAGGACATGCCAATGACACGTCCTTTAAAATGGTGCGATCGAAAAGAATCGAACTTTCACGGGTCTCCCCACAGCGACCTCAACGCTGCGCGTCTACCAATTCCGCCACGACCGCTTTTGTTATATTTGTACCAAAAAACAAACAAAAAATCAACTGTTTTTTCAAAAAATACTGGCTTTTTATCAAAAAATGCTCTATTTTATCAGCAAAAGGAGATTAAAAATGACATTTACATTAAAACCATTACCGTATGAACCGGATGCTTTATCCCCGATTATTTCGCAAGAAACAATTTCTTTTCACTATGAAAAGCATCACGCGACTTATTTAAAAAACCTGAATGAGCTTATTAAAGGGACAGATATGGAAAAAATGACGCTTGAAAATATTATTGTCGAAACAAGGAAACATCCGTCAGAACAAGCTGTTTTTAACAATGCGGCACAGGTGTGGAACCATGATTTTTATTGGCAAAGCATGCGGCCTTTTTTTGAAATTAAATCGCAAATTACAGACAACACTTTGCTTGATTTAATTGCGCGCGATTTCGGGGATGTGCAAAATTTGAAAGAAGCATTAAAGAAAACAGCTTTAGGACAATTTGGCAGCGGTTGGTGTTGGCTGGTATTGGATAAAGATACGTTAAAAGTGATACGAACAGCTAATGCGGAAAATCCGTTGGGAACAAGCAAACCTTTATTATGTATCGATGTTTGGGAGCATGCTTATTATTTGGATTTTCAAAACAAAAGAGCCGATTATTTGAATGGTGTTATCGAACATTTATTGAATTGGGATTTTGCCGCAAAAAACTTGAGTGTATAAACGCTTTGTTAATCTTTCCCTTATATAGTTTAAACTTAATAAAGGAGATTATCTATGTTTGAACAGTTAATAGCAAAAATGGACGAAGTCGGCGGATTGTTTAAAGGAAAACCGATGTCTGATGAAAGTTTTCAAAAATTAAACGAGGAAATGAAATCATTAAACATTGAATTGCCGGATGAATATGCGGAATTGTTGTTTACAATGGACGGTTTGTATTGGGGCGGTTTGGAATTTTTTGCTTCTCAAATGCATTCGGATAAAAGACATGGTGTGAACATTACGGATTTGTACTCACAAAATCGTATTTTTCAAGCATTAAATCCTGATAAAACGGATTGCATTATTTTGGGACATTCGGATGATGAAAGTTATATTTACAATTCTAAACGCAAAAAATATCAGATTGTGGAAGAATTTGAAAATAACGTCATTAAATCGTTTAAAAGTTTCGAAGAACTGTTTAATTATATCATTACCGAACAAATCGAAATCGTTGAAAATTTTGTTGCGTTTGATGAAAATGCGATAAAAGACGATTCCACAGATATGGATTTTTAAAAAATGCGAGTCGATATTTTCAATTTCGACTTACCGGAAGACAGAATAGCAAACACACCCGCAGAGCCAAGGGACAGTGCAAAGTTGTTGCATATCATGCAAAACGGATTGGAAGATAAAACGATTCGCGACTTGCCGATGTTGCTTCGGAAGGGGGATGTGCTTGTTTTTAATGATACAAAGGTTATTCCTGCGCGTATTTACGGCAAACGCGGGGAAGCATCCGTTGAGGCAACTTTGCTAAAGCAATTGGATTTGTCTTCTTGGAAATGTTTGATTAAAAATGCAAGGCGTTTAAAAATAAATGATCAAATCTTTTTTGGCGATGACTTCAATGCAGTTGTTTTGTCAAAAGATTCAGACGGTCCCGTCAGTTTAAAATTTAATGTCAAAGGGGCTGATTTATTTGCTAAATTACATAAATACGGAATTATGCCGTTGCCACCTTATATTAAAAGACAAAAAGGGGGAAAGGATTCAGATAAAGCCGATTATCAAACAGTATATGCTCAACATGAAGGGGCTGTTGCTGCGCCTACGGCCGGATTACATTTTACAAAAGAATTGCTGCAAAAAATTAAAGATATGGGAATCGAAGAAGAATTTTTGACGCTTCACGTTGGCGGAGGAACTTTTTTGCCCGTGAAAGTATCAGATACAAAAGACCATAAAATGCATGCTGAATACGGCATTATTACCGAAGAGGTTGCAAACCGTTTAAATGAAGCAAAAAAGCAAGGGCGCAGAATTATTCCAATCGGGACGACCGCTATGCGCCTTTTGGAAAGTGCCGCAGATGAAAAGGGCGTTTTACATCCGTTTGCCGAAGAAACAAGTATCTTTATTACGCCGGGGTATAAATTTCGTTTCTGTGATGCGCTTTTTACGAATTTTCATTTACCGCAAAGTACGTTGTTTATGCTTGTATGCGCCTTTGCCGGAATTGATACAATGAAAAACGCATATCAATACGCGATTGATAACCACTATCGCTTTTTTTCATATGGCGATGCGTGTTTGATTGAAAAAGCGGATTAAATAATTTTATATTTATTTGCTAATATAAAAATTTTCAACTTCCATCGCCAATTTTTTGAAATCGTCCGGATGTTTGGCGCGGTGTTCGTAAAGCACGCTGTCTGATGACGGCTTTAAGTTGTGTGGATGAATCATTTACAGCCGTTTATCAAAAGTGGAAAGGATTGTTAATATCCTTTTCTTTATCAACAGCGGTTGCTTGAGTATAATCGATTCCTGTTTGTTCAACATCTTCCAATACGATTCGTCCATCCATCGCATTGCCGGATAAAAATGCTCTTAAATACACCTTTTTCGGGCTTCCCCAAAAGTATACGGTCTGTCCTTGTGGTTTGCCGTATTTATCATATACGTACTTCCAGAAAATATCTCTGCGGTGAGTTTTTTTGAGCAAGTCTTTATAAGATGTGCCAAGCGAATTATCGCCAAAAGCAGTATAATCTATTTTAAATGCTTTGTTGTCCGTTAAAGCGGAAGAAAATAAAACGGTAATTTTTTCTTTGGAATCAAGCCGGTCAAATGTCAGTTGCGATACATAGTACACATCATTGTCTTTGGCTGTTTCTCTGATACATTCGTGAATAAGGCGCGTTTGATACAGACCGCTTTGGCGACAAGTGCGTTCATAATCCGTTATCATATATGATGGAATACCATACGCAACATTTGTCAATTCAAAGCCACTTTCTGCTGCTGTTTCAATCACATCTTCAGGCTGCATACCCAAATAAATATCAGCGATGTTAAACAATTCAACTTTCGGCGGAGGTGGAATTTGAATGCCTGCGTTCTTGGGCTGTTGTGCTTTATTTAAATAAACTTGTTGCGGGCGTTCGGCTTTCGGTTCTTTTTGAGGGGATGGTTGTTGTTGTGCTTTTTGTGTTGTTTCCTTTTTTCCTTCTGTGGCTTGTTTTTGTTTAGAAACAACGATTTGAATTTCTTTTCCCGCACTTGCAGAAAAATCAACAGGGACAGAAAGATTTTCGGAAACGGCGGCGTTTGGTGCTTGTGTTGGTTTTATGCGTTTTTCCGGTTTATTGGAAAAAGGCAGGGGCGTTGGCTTACCACTTCCCATGGAAACGCTGACATCGGGGAAAACGGGTGCAAAGCTGACGCTTTCAACTTTTTGGGCATCCGGTCCGATATTCGGTCTTTTTTCTTGTTCTTCGGATAATTGAACAGCTGTATCCGTTTCAAACATTTGCAAATCTTCCTGACAAAAAGCAGGCATTGCAATCAAGCAAAAAACTGTCGCAAAAAATAATTTTTTCATTTCAAGATCCTCTATTTTAACCACCTATTTTCCATAAGGATAAAATAAAAAGATGAACAAATTCTAAATTTTTAAAAAAAAGCTTGCGATTTTATCAAAATAAATTAAAGTATAAGCAGTTTACAGGAATTGATATGAAAAAAAGAATTTTATTTTTGTTGCTGTTCTTTTTAATCGGCTGTGCAACACCGCCGACAGATCCGGATGCGTTGAAAACATATCAGGAAAATAATGATCCGTTAGAACCATACAACAGAGTGATGACGGATTTTAACTTTAAAGTAAATCGCTATGTGTATAGTCCGTTTATAAAAGCGTACAGAAATGTTTTGCCTGAATTTGCCAGAAAAAGAATCAGTTATTTTGGATACAATCTATCCGAACCGTACGTTTTTGTAAATGCTCTGTTGCAAGCAGAACCAAAAGCTGCCGCGCATTCTTTCGGGCGTTTTTTTACCAATTCTACATTGGGTTTGGGCGGCTTGTTTGATGTGGCAAGCGATTTTGGAATTAAAAAAGTTGAAAAAAACTTTGGGCAAACGCTTTATAAATGGGGATGGAATGGGTCTTCCGCTTATT
>JBJFAP010000084.1:0-2832 GCA_051887975.1 Alphaproteobacteria bacterium
CATACAAAATAAATCGGCTTGTTTTTCCAATTCATGGTCTTGCATTTTAAGCTCCGAATTTATGCATAATGTATTTTTGTTGAATAATACCCAAGATATTGCTCCAAGTCCAATAAATGACTAATCCTGAGGCAAAATTTCCCATCATAAACATAAAAATAACCGGCATCCATTGCATGGCCTTTGCCATATCGGATTTTTGATCTGTTGGTGTCGATTGTACTGACATTTTTTGTTGCAAGTACATCGTAATGCCCATTAAAAGAGGCCACACACCAATGTTAAGCATACCGGGTATCGGCCATGGCAACAATCCGAATGCAGTAAAAACGGAAGAGGGGTCTGGTGCTGACAAATCGTGTATCCAACCGAAAAAAGGTGCTTGTCGCATTTCAATAGATACAGACAAAACTTTGTATAGCGAAAAGAATACCGGAATTTGAATGAACATAGGTAAACATCCTGATGCCGGTGAAATATTTTCCTTTTTGTAAAGCAACATCATTTCTTGATTTAAGCGTAATCTGTCATCTTTATAGCGTTTTTGAAGTTCTTGCATGCGCGGTTGAATTTTGCGCATTTTTGCCATACTTTCAAAGGATTTGCTTGCTATCGGGAGCATTAAAATACGCAATACAGTTGCAAAAATTAAAATTGCCACGCCCATATTGCCGACCAATCCGTATAGCCAGCTGAGCAAGCGCAGGAAAGGCTTTGTCAAAAAATAATACCACCCGAAATCAATCGCCAATTCAAATCTGTCTATGCCCAATGTATCTTGATAAGCATCCAACAAATCCAAATCTTTTGGACCTGCAAAAAAATAACTTTCAAAGTTGAGTGTTTCTTTTGCCGGAATGTGTAATACATCTGTTTCATAAGACAGAGAAAATAATTTGTCCTCTTGCGATATTTTTGTAAATGAAACGCCTGTATTGACGGTTATATTTTTGGGATTGAATGCAAAAGCAGAAAGCCAATATTTGTCGCCAAAACCCAACCAGCCGCCTTGAGTTGTATATGAAAAATTTTGTTCGCTTTCTATCAACTGATATGTTTCTTCTTGTAATTTTCCGTTCAATACACCGACGAAACCTTGATGTACACTGGTTGTGTTTTCTTGTTGAGGATTACGGCGATTGATTTTAGCACCCAATGTGATGTCAACGGGAGTATCTCCGGCAGTAATAGAATCACTGAACTTAAACATATACTTGTCGTCTAACAAAATTTGACGATTAAAAGTAATGCCCTGTTTATTTGTCCATGTCAAATTAACGGGATGAAGGGGGGTTAAAACATCATTATCGGCTTGCCAAATTGTTTGATTGTTCGGCAAATCGATATTTTTACCGTTAATATAAGGCATCATAAAATAATCATTTTGAAGCAAAACGACATCGGGGCTGTCTTTTTGAACAGTTTGTTTGTATTTAAGAAAAGTTAAATCGTTGAAAATAAGACCTTTTAAAAGAATCTGTCCTTTTAACGTTTGACTTTGAATTTTAAGAATGGGGGATTGTTCTGTTGCTAAAACAGGGGTATCAATCAATGACGAATCTGATGTTGTTTGTTTGTGTATTGGATCGGGGGAAACATTTCCTCTGTCGCGCGGGAAAAAGTAATCCAACGTTAAAAAGACCAAAATTGTGCAAAGCACAGCTAAAAAAACATTTTTATTTTCACTTTTCATTTTTCTTTCCTATATTTTTGAACGGGAACCGGATCATATCCGTACTTTCCCCACGGATGGCATTTCAAGAGTCGCTTTGATATTAACATAATTGCGGTAAAGAAGCTACATTTTTGTAAAGCTTCTTTTGCGTAGGCCGAGCAAGTCGGGGTAAAACGACAGCATGGACATTTAAAAGGAGAAATGCCCAAACGATATATGTCAACCAAAAAGCCAAATAAAAAATTAAAAATTCTCATTTAATTTTCCTTAAAGCATATTTCAAATCTGCGGTTAATAAATCAAATTTTCTGTCAAAAGTTGAAGCCCTGCCAATCAAGACATAATCACTTCCTTTTTCAGCAAATTCAGGTAAAATCTGACTTGCAAGAGAACGCAAACGTCTGCGAATCCTGCTACGTTTAACGGCATTACCGACTTTTTTTGTGGTGACAAAACCAACGCGAATCGAATCAAAAAACGGATTGTCATCTGGGCGCTTCAGAACTTGTAAAACAAGTCCCGAAGTAATAAATTTTCGCCCGTTTTGAGCAATCTCGACAAACTCTCTGTGCTTTTTTAATTTAAGCAAAGCCTGTCCCATAGTGGTATGTCCACCCAAAGGGAAAACTATGCGCTTAAAACCTTACGTCCCTTGCGGCGACGAGCATTCAAAACTCTTCTGCCACCAACAGTTGCCATGCGGCTTCTGAAACCATGACGGCGGGAACGAACCAGTTGAGAAGGTTGAAATGTACGTTTCATGGTAAAATCTCCGTTTCAATAATTAAACTTTTTAAGAGCTTGCATTCTATCTGATTTTTTTTCATTTGTCAACAGCTTTTTTTATAAATATGCCACCCGCAACAGAAAATAAGGTCATCAATTTTTGAAAAAATTTTTTTAAATTACCCCTTGCAAAATAATCGACATAATCACATATGGTAAATGTGAGTTGAAAATTGTGAATAATGAAAGGAGAAAAATTATGACACATTTTATCGTAAGAAGAAATGAAATTGAACCGCGTTCAAATGATGTTTGGGGATTACAATCTGATATAAATCGTCTGTTTGACGCATTTATGAGCCCTTTGGATGAAACGCTTCCGAAGGAAGGATTGGTTCCAAAACTGGACGTTGCGGAATTAAAAGACAGAT
>JBJFAP010000085.1:0-2812 GCA_051887975.1 Alphaproteobacteria bacterium
GGACGTATCGGGGATGTTGAATTTGCAATTCTTTTACCGGAAACACCTGAAGAAAATGTAAAGTATTTGGTGGAACGTTTAAGGTTAAAAATTCAAGAACAAAATTTAAAAACAGAAGTAGGCAACGCCTTTATAACAACAGCATTTGGAATAGCATCTAAAGCAGATGATAAAGATTCGATTGACGCTATGTTATTACGGGCTTTGCAGGATTTAAAGAAAAACGCAAAAAATAAAAAAGCATAGGGGATAAAATGGCACAAATCGTAAAATTAGAAAATGACTCTTTAGAGTTGGGCATTTGTCCAGAGTGCGGTGCCGGTCTGGCTTATTTTCGGACGAAAGGAAATAAGTTATTCGACATCATGCGTGCGGCTTCACAAACTGCCGTTAATAAAAAAGATCCTTTGGGATTAGCTATGTTTGTTATGTTGCCCTACACTCACCGCATAAAAGGTGGCGAATTTACTTATTGGGGAATTAAAAGGCAAGTCCCGAAAACGCATCCCGCTTTTGACGATCCCATTCATGGCGATGGATGGCGTACCATTTGGACTGTTGTTGAAAAAACAACCGAGAAAGTTGTATTGGAAATGACGCATACAAAAGAAAAAGACAAAGGATTTCCTTTTTCTTATTCGGCGCAGATTGTCTATCAACTTAAAGGAAAATCTTTGAATATGGAAATATCATTAAAGAATAACGGTGTAATGCCGATGCCTTGCGGATTTGGGATTCACCCATTTTTTAATAAAACACCGAATGTTTCATTGAATTTTAAAACAAAAAATGTGTGGTGGAATCAAAATGATCCGATAGATCATCCTTACAAAACGCCTGTTGAGTATGATTTTTCGATTATGCGTGAAATTAAAGATGATGTTTTTGACACTTGCTTTGGTGGCTATGAAGATTCTGCTTCTATTGAATGGCCGAAATTTGGCGTAAAATTAAATATGAAAACGGATGAAAACTTCGGACACATTGTTTTATATGCGCCATTTCACAAAAACTTTTTTTGTTTAGAACCGACATCTATGGCATGCAATGCTTTTAATATGGCGGCAAACGGGGTTATCGGAAGCGGTATCAAAAGTTTAAGCGCGAATGAAAAAATTACCGGAAACATCACATTTGAAATTGAAGGCATTTAATGAAAACAAAGCAAATTCCATTTACAAAAATAATTGCAACCCTTGGTCCCGCTACATCGTCAAAAGAACGCGTTTTAGAACTTGCCCGCATTGGAGTCAATTTGTTTCGCTTGAATTTCAGTCATGGCGATAAAAAGATTCATACGCAAAATGTCAAATACATCCGTTCCGCTGAAAATAAACTCGGAAAGCCTCTGGGAATTATTTGTGATTTACAAGGACCGAAGCTCCGAATCGGGCAATTTTCAAATGGATCAGTGGAATTGCATAACGGGCAAATGTTCAGGTTGGATATGAACAAGCAACTGGGCGATGAAACGCGAGTTCAATTACCACATAAAGAAATATTTAAAGCCTTAAAAGTCGGTCTGCATTTGTTGCTCAACGATGGGCTTATTCGTTTGGAAGTAAAGGAATTTGGCGCTGATTATGCTGAAACACAAGTCATCACAGGCGGCATTTTATCCGATCATAAAGGGGTAAATGTTCCCGGTGTTATGTTGCCGATTTCTGCCCTGACGGAAAAAGATTTAAGCGATCTTAAAACGGCATTAAAGCTTGGTGCGGATTGGATTGCTTTGTCTTTTGTACAACGTCCGCAAGACATTAAAGACGCAAAAAAATTGATTGACGGAAAAGCATCCATAATTGCAAAGATTGAAAAGCCAGCCGCGCTCGAACACTTGGAAGAAATTGTTGAATTGTCTGATGGCGTTATGGTTGCGCGCGGTGATTTGGGGGTTGAATGTCCGATTGAAGATTTACCATCTTTACAAAAACATATTGTGCAAGTTTGCAGAAACAAAGGAAAACCGGTTATTATTGCAACGCAAATGTTGGAAAGTATGATTAAAAATCCAACGCCGACCAGAGCTGAAGCTTCTGATGTAGCGACGGCTGTTTATGATGGTGTTGATTGCGTTATGTTGTCAGGCGAAACGGCAATGGGCGAATATCCAATATTGGCAGTCAGCCTGATGAAAAAAATCATTATGCAAACAGAGCTTGACCCGTTTTATAAAAAATCAATGGATGTTATTTCTCCACCGGAAGATCATATGGTTGCATCAGCAATTACTTCATCCATTCCGAATGTGGCAAAGGTATTGGACAAGCTTAAATGTGTAGTTACTTATTCCATTTCGGGGGCAACGGCTTTGCGTGTTGCAAAAACCAGAGTCAACATTCCCATTTTAAACTTGACGTGCGACGAAAAAGTTATGCGCAAATTAACGCTTGCGTGGGGTATTCATTCAGAAAAAATCAAGTTGTTGTCGGATTTAACGCACGTCATTCCTGTTGCAAAAGAGTTAGTTAAACAAAAAGGCATTGCACGCAAAGGTGATGAAATTGTCATTACTGCTGGTATGCCTTTGGCTGAAAAAGGAAACACCAACGTTTTGCACATTACAACGATTTAATTTTTTTTGCATTACCTTTTTACCGCCATTTTGACCCCCTTGCGGGTGAAGAATCCATTTTATACAATGCGGATGTGGATTCTTCGGGGCCACCGCCCACTCAGAATGACATTTTCTTTTTTTGTCATACTCTTGACTTGTTGCGAGTATCCATACAGATTGGATTCTCGGGTCAAGCCCGAGAATATGGCAATTTGAAAACGTGCCTGTGGCACGAATTTCAAATTGAGACACAAT
>JBJFAP010000086.1:0-2770 GCA_051887975.1 Alphaproteobacteria bacterium
GCTCAAGCCGGTGCGCCGGGTGCTATTACAATTGCAACGAATATGGCCGGACGCGGTACGGATATTCAATTGGGCGGTAATTTGGAAATGCGCTTAAAAGAAGAATTGGAAGGCGTTGAAGATGAAGCGCAACAAAAACAAATGACGCAAAAAATCGAACAAGAAATTGCTTCGGGACGTGAAAATGTTTTAAAAGCGGGCGGTTTATACGTCATCGGTACGGAACGACATGAAAACAGACGTATCGATAATCAATTGCGTGGTCGTTCCGGTCGTCAGGGTGATCCGGGGCGTTCTATCTTTTTTGTATCAATGGAAGATGACTTGATGCGTATTTTTGGTGCAGACAGATTAAAACGTTTGCTCAAGACTTTCCGTATTAAAGAAGGTGAAAGAATTTCACATCGTTTTATTACAAGTGCGATTCGGACGGCTCAGCAAAAAGTGGAACAATTTCATTTTGAAGCCAGAAAAAATTTGTTAAAATTTGATGATGTCATGAACGATCAAAGAAATGTTATTTTTGAACAAAGACGTGAATTGATGGCATCTTCTTCCGTCAAGCAAATGATTGATGATACACGTCATGAATTGATTCAAAATGTTATTTATGGTTTTATGCCGCCGAAAAGCGAGCCAGATGAATGGGATTTGGAAGGCTTGAAAGCTGAATTGGCACGCTTGTTGGCTTTGGAATTGCCAATTTCAGAATGGGTAAAGGAACAAAAAGAACCAACCGCAGACGGATTGATTGAAGTCGTGATAAAAGCTTCCGATTCGTGGATGGAAGAAAAACACAAAAACATCAATCCTGAATTAGTTCGTGATATGGAAAAAGGTCTGTTGCTTCAAACAATTGATCAGATGTGGAAAGAACATTTGCAGGCTTTGGATTATTTAAAGCGCAGTATCGGTTTAAGGGCTTACGGACAACGCGATCCGTTAAATGAATATAAGAAAGAAGCTTTTATTTTGTTTGAAAATATGTTGGATAAAGTTCACGAACAATCCACGATATTGCTGACACACGCACAGTTAAAACTGACACCTGTCGGACAACAGGCAGCTGATGGACAAACAGATGACATTGATTATTCAAATGTCGGGCGAAATGATATGTGTCCTTGCGGCAGCGGTAAGAAATTCAAACATTGCCATGGAAAAATAGCTTAAAAGAAAATCCCCGATTTCTCGGGGATTTTTTTAATATAAAGACATTCTATATGAGAATGCAACTTTAACTGTTGCTGATAAGTTTTTTGTTGCTGATCTGCTGCGCGAGGTTGCTCATATTACCAATTTTGTTGAGCCATAGCAGGTGTTATGGCCGCAGTTGCCAACAAGGCAAATAAAAGTTTTTTTGTAAAAAATACTTTTTTAAAGATTCTGTTAACCTGTTTCTTTTTAGAATCGAAAACGTTTCAAGGGAGATTCGTTTTTGAAAAAGTTTTGTATTGCTTTAATGATAATGCTTTTTTGTATGCCTGTAAATGCAAGTGTATCGACTTTGGTTGCTGACGTACAAAGCGGTTATGTATTGCATGCAACAAACGCGGATTTAAAACAATTTCCCGCTTCTTTGACGAAAGTAATGACTTTATATATTACTTTTGATGCGTTGGAAAAGGGGCTTATCAGTATGGATGACCTGTTGCCTGTTTCCGAACATGCGGCAAAACAGCCAAAATCAAAATTATATTTAAAAGCAGGTTCTGTTATTTCTGTCAGGGATGCTGTTTTGGCTTTAATTGTAAAATCGGCTAATGATGCGGCTGTTGTTTTGGCGGAAGCGCTTGCACCGTCCGAAGAAGAATTTGCAAAAATGATGACACAATTTGCGCATGATTTGGGATTGACCGATACGACATTTAAAAACGCGTCCGGTTTGCATGATCCGGAACAACAAACATCTGCAAAAGATATGGCTATTTTGGCTATTGCTGTTATTAACCATTTTCCACAATATTATCCGTTGTTTTCGACAAAAAGCTTTAAATTTAACGGAAAAACATATTATTCGCATAATTCTGTATTGCTCTATTATAAAGGGGCGGAAGGTTTTAAAACGGGATTTATTTCCGCTGTCGGTTATAATGTCGTGTCAACAGCCGTTCGTGACGGCAGAAAATTAGTCGGTGTTGTTATCGGACAAAACAGTGCGGAAAAAAGAGATCGCCAAATGCGTACATTGCTTGATAAGGGTTTTAAGAAAGCAAAAGAAAAACAAGAACAATTAGCAGGACTTGGGACAAATCCTTTCTTGAAAAAGGCATTTATTTCCAAATCTCATCGCGATATATATGATCCTGTTTTGATAGCCAGTGTTCAAAGGACAAGGGCACGTGTATCCGAATTGACTGCAAAAGGCAATGAAACACTTATTGCATCAATTCCGCTTTCTTCATTGGAAGATAATACAATCGCGGTTGAACAAGGTGACTATACGCCTGCAAATTGGACAATTCAGGTAGGGGCGTATTCTTCAAAGGATAAGGCTGAAAAAGAGGCAAAAAAAGCCAAGAAAGAGCTGAAGGGAGTAAGTTTAGTTGTGCAAACTCCAAAACACGGGGACATTTTTCGGGCCAGGTTGAGTGGGTTTGAAACAAAGGAAGATGCTGACGGTGCATGCAACGCTTTAATTGCAAAATCTTGGAAATGTATGACGCTCGCGCCCAAAGCAAATAAACATTAAATTTTGTCTTTTCTTTTTTTGAAACTATGTTATAGTAAGACAAAAGGAATTACTATGAAAAAAATACTGTTTTTATTT
>JBJFAP010000087.1:0-2724 GCA_051887975.1 Alphaproteobacteria bacterium
AAAAGATAAAAAATATTTTTGTTAAAGCAAAAAACGTTGTGAATAATTTGTTAGTCGGGTTTAAACTTCGCTTTTTCCCAAAGAATTTGTTGGGCCGTTTTATTTTAATTATTTTGTTGCCATTGTTGCTTTTGCAAGGGGTTGCTTTTATGGTTTTTTTCGAAAATCATTGGCATTTAATCAGCCGCCGATTGGCTAATGATATTGCCGGAGAAATCGATTCTATTATTTTGGTAATTGATAAATATCCGGATGCGGTGGATTCGGGAATGCTCACTCAATTGGGTAAAAATATGTCTTTGCAGGTGGAATTTTTGAAAAATAAAGAGTTGGATTTGTCGGGAAAGTCAACCAAGCCGGACGGTATCGTTAAACAAGTACAAAAATCTCTTTCTGCCATAAAGTATCCTTTCAGAATAGAAGAAAATTTGGATGAAGATCATATTTTTGTGTATTTACAGTTGAAAACAGGTGTTTTGAAAGTTCGTGTTCTGCAAAAAAGATTTTTCAGCACTTCGACATATGTCTTTTTAGTGTGGATGATAGGTGCGTCTATCTTGTTATTTTGGATTGCATTTTTGTTTATGAAAAATCAAGTTCGGGCGGTTTCTCGTTTGGCGATCGCGGCGGAAAATTTCGGGACAGGGCGTGTTGTGGAAAAATTTAAACCGGAAGGAGCAACGGAAGTAAAACAAGCAGGACTTGCTTTTTTGAATATGCAAAATCGCATTTCTCGTTATTTATTTGAACGGACAAGTATGTTGTCAGGCGTTTCGCATGATTTAAAAACACCGCTGACACGAATGAAATTGCAGTTGTCTATGACGCAAGTTGATGGTGCGGAAGACTTGCTGAATGATATTGAAGAGATGGAACGTATGTTGGAAGGTTATTTATCCTTTGCCCGAGGCGAAGGTAAAGAAACGCCCAGAACAATGGAGATAACTTCTTTAATTGAAAGTGTCGTTGAAAAGTTGCGTAAAAACGGTCATCAAATCGACTTGCATATCGAACAAAAGCAAGAAATGACTATTCGGCCGAATGATTTTATGCGAGCAATGACAAATATTTTAACTAATGCACATCGCTATGCTCATCATGCTTACGTCAATGTCGGTGTGCGTGATAAGTTTTTGGATATTACAATTGATGATGATGGTAAGGGAATTCCCGATTCTCAAAAACAAGAAGTTTTCAAAGCCTTTTATCGCTTAGATGAATCGCGCAATACAAAAACGGGTGGAGTCGGATTAGGATTGACCATCACAAGGGATATTATTTTGGCTCATGGTGGTGATATTGTGTTGGAAGACAGTCCGCAAAAAGGTTTGCGTGTTCATATAAAGCTTCCGTTATAAAAAATTTTACAAAACTCTTGACAAAATTTTATTTTTTCATTATAATTGGTTCATTGTATTAAATTTTTTGAAAGGTTTTTTTTATGAATAAACTTAATAAAGCAAAATATATAATGCACCAATTACATGATGGTGTTAAAGAAGATGGTCAGGCTCTTTCTGATCGTATTCAAGCAACCGTTGATAAAATCGAAAAATTTTATGACGGGCAAGACAAAGAAGACGTAATGATTGCGTGTTATTTACAAAAGGTTTTTGACAGAAAAAGTATTCATCCCAAATTTTTTGAACGCGAAGACAAATTGCCTTTTGGTTTTTATCAAATAAAGAATTTTTTCGATTATCCTGTTGCACGAACAGTTTTTGCACTTTCAATAGAGCCGGATGATCGCCCTGTAAACGCGTCTATTACACCAATTACAACAATGATGTTGGCAAAACAACATCTTGCAAATTGCAGGCCTGATTTGGATTACAAAAACATATCGAATGCGGAATTGGAAGCGCGAGCAGTTGCCTTGTGGACAAAAGAATTGCCAACAGCGGCACAAGTTATCTTTCTTGCAAATATATCGCAGGACTTTGAAACGACAAGAGAAAAGGTGTCTAATTTGAAACAGCCCCTTGCTTGGTATGCGGAACATTACAGAACAGAGATGTATGTTGCAGATGAATTAAAAGATGCGTGTCCTTCGATGTATTCGGAATGTGTCAAGATAAAGGATGAAGGTGTCAGACGTGTTGAACTTTTGGAGCGTTCTGTTCAAAAAGAACGTCAAAAATTAGAGGGCGGAAACGCTATATAAAGAGCTGTTTACATATATATTGGAATACAAAAGAAAAAAAATTAAAAAAAGTTCTTGACTTTATTTGTATTCCAATATATAGTACTACTCATTCGAGTGCGTAGCTCAGTCGGTAGAGCATCTGACTTTTAATCAGAGGGCCGAGGGTTCAAGTCCCTCCGCGCTCACCATTTATAAAATCGGAAGTTTATACTTCCGATTTTTTGTATTTTTACACTCCCCTTGTCGTCGCCCAAAATCTGCAAGGGGTTTTATTTTTTCGTGGACTAGCCTTTGCGAGATACAAGATACACAATCCCCTTTATTTTGGGTTATTTTCCATAAATGTATACTTTTGAACTGAGACTTAAAGATTTTTAGTCCACTTGATATAAGTAGCGCAAAATAAGACTTTCAATTTTTTGTGGTTCGAAACTAAATTTCCATAGCAAATGCAATAAAAAATGGCTATGTCACACCAAACAGTTGATAAATAGCCATTTTTATAGGGGAGCCTTAAAACTCCCCTACAAACTGGAAGTTGTTTATTAAACCTTTTTAACCTTAACCAACAACATCAT
>JBJFAP010000088.1:0-2691 GCA_051887975.1 Alphaproteobacteria bacterium
CTTTATTCAATAAAAAATCGCCGTGGTGAGAGGCGACTGGAAGTTAGTAGCTATTCATCTGAAATAGTGGGCATATTGACCGCGAGGGTTTATTTTGCCGCCTTCCAGTCTTTTGACCGGAAGATTATCGATTTTTATCAATACAGATGAGAGGCTACTAGACCTCATGACAGACACCAACCTGCCACAAAAAAAAGTTTATAGCAAAATAAAATCAAATGCAAGCACTTTTTTTTATAAGGCAATACACAAGCAGTTAAAAGCTAAAATAAAAACTTGACAAAACAAAAGGATTTTGATATACTTACCGATGTTTTTCAGAAAGGATAAAATATGAGCAGATTTGACCGAACGCCGGAAGAAAAAAGAAAAGTACAGGAAGTGATAAAATCTTTTCCATCTGATGTTTATACAGATAAAGAACGGGATTTGTTTTTGCCGGAAGACTTTAAAAATAAATTTTTTAAAGGAAACGGTGAAAATCTTCTTGAAAAGATTAGCAAAGCTTGTGAAAATGATGCGCAAAAAACACATATTGAATGTGCTAAAAATTTTTATGATGCTATTCAACCATATTGTATAAAAGAATTTCATACAACCGCTTTTGTTCACGATTTTTGGCAATATGCAGACTTAAAACCATGTATCGCATATGTTAATTGCGGTGCCGATGATTTTAATTCGGCAACGAATTATGCTTGTCCGTCTGCAATGATTGCAGAACGTTTTGTCGGTGAATATACAAAATGGAAAGAATGTTGTAAACAGATTACTTCTGGTGCGAATTTAAATAAACGAGCAACAAAAATTCCGCTTGACTTTGAACATAACGATGAAAATAGCGTTTATTATAACGAATCAATAGTCAGGATGAATGATTTGCTTTATATGTATAAACAAATTAAAGAATCGGAAAGAGGAATCAATTTTGTTATGATCGAAAAAGTTCAAAATGAAGTTGATAAAGATGCTGGAAATTCGCCCTTAAAAGATTTGCAAATTTTGGACGTATTTGCACAAATGGATAAATTTTTGGCAATGCCGGAAGAAAAAAGATTTCGCTTTAATCCGCAAGAGGTCAAAACAATAGCTCGTTCGAACAATATCATAGCCAAAATCAGGCACTTTTTTGCAAAAGAAATGGAATAAACAACACTACAAAGCATTAAAAAAAGCCACTCGAATAAGTGGCTTTTTGCGTGATAAGATTTGTTGTTTTACTTTTTAAACAAACTGAATAAACCGAATTTGTTTGCTTTTGTTAAGAAAACCTTGTTGCAATACGGACATTGTGTAAATGTCTTGCAGAATTTTTTTGCAATCCACCAAACAATAACAGGCGGAATCAACAAAACAATCAACAATAATCCGGCAAAGCCCAAAACAAGCCATTTATAATAATCGTTAATGGCTTGAATTACATTACGAATGAATGATAATTTTGTTTTTGAAAGTTCCTTATATATTACTGTTGTGTTTTGACGAGATGCTTGCGTTAACAGCCCGAACTTGTTTTGAGAAAGCAGATTATAAGCATTCTGGCTGATATTTAATTGTTTTTGGACTTGAGTATCGGCAAAACCCGAAACTTCTTTTTTAAGAGCTGTTTGAATGTCCGATTCCAAAGTCGTTTTTATCTTTTGCACATTTGTTTGAATTTGTGCATTGATTTTATCGACTTGAGCTTGTAATTGCGCGGAAGTATCAGCGACTTTTTGCGCTTCTTTTACGCCCAACTTTGCCAATTGAGCAGATATCTGATTGACTTGATTTGTCTTGTCAGATACTTTGTCCAACTTGATTTTGGGAATTTCAATTTCGCTTGTGTATTTTGAAATATCCACTTTGTTCAGCAAGTCATCAGTAATGTTTTTATATTGGCTTTGTAATACATCATTTGTTTCATAAACTGCGCGAACAACAGCATACTCTTTTATTGTATCCGCTTTGTTAAAAACCAAATAAAATGCCGGACACATAATCAAAATAAACCAAAAGAAAATAAAGGTATTTGCAATTTTCTTTATTAAAGGTTTTTGCTTTAAAACTTTGTATTCTTCACCTTGAACAGCTTTTGTCATTTTTTATATCCTTGTTTGTTAATACATATAAAGAAAGATATAGCAAAAATTTATTTTTTTCAAGCCATAATTTTCTTTGACAGAAAAGACATTTTATACTATAAAAGGGCAAGGAGTTTATTATGTATGTTTATTTTTTAATATCTTTAGCAGTCGTTTTTTTTGATTTATTGACAAAATATTTTGTGCGTAGCTGTATGAGCTTGGGGGAAATTATCCCCATTTTTCCGTTTTTTAACATTGTTTATGTGCTCAACAAAGGAATCAGTTTTTCAATGTTTACAGAAACTGCCCCTTGGCTTTTAACCGTTGTTGCGAGTTTCATTTGTTTGGTTGTTTGTTATTGTTTAATAAAAGAAAAATCTTGTTTTTCAAAAGTGTGTCTTGCTTTAATTTTAGGCGGTGCTGTCGGTAATATTGCTGACAGATTATATTTGGGCGCTGTTGTGGATTTTTTGGATTTTTATATCGACAAATGGCATTGGCCGGCATTTAATGTGGCTGACAGTGCAATTTGTATCGGTGTTGCTTTGTTGATTTATCAATCGATTTTTATGAAGGAGAAAAAATGAAAAAAACATTTTTATTGCTATTGATATGTATCGGGGTG
>JBJFAP010000089.1:0-2691 GCA_051887975.1 Alphaproteobacteria bacterium
TGATCTTGTCGGTGTCGTCAATAAAAACTTTGATGCGTTATCAAAACAAGATGCCACAAAAATTAGCGATTTAATGAAAAAGTTTGATACGGTGTTGGGTGTTTTGCCTGATAAAAAAACGCGTGAATTATCGCCCGAAGAACAAGATATTATCAATCGCAGGCAAGAAGCACGCCTTGCAAAAGATTGGGCAACGGCAGACGCTTTGAAGGCTGATTTGCTGGCGCGAGGTATAGAAGTCAAAGATACACCGCAAGGCCCGCAAATTCGCTTTGTATAGAAATTGATAATCAAAAATGCCTCTTTTAAAGGGGCGTTTTTCGTCATGCTTATGAAAAATATGATATTGTAAGGACATAATTTTCAAGCTATTGTTTCATAATGCAAAGTGTACTGTTGTTGCCGCCTGAATCCGCTTTCTGATAAGTTATAATTCCGGTCCATCCACAATATGAAAAAGCGGTGCTTTCGTCTTTTTGATTGGCTGTCCATGTTCTGTAGGCGGCTAGAAAATTGTATTTCCCGCATCCTGTATCTGAACAGTCTTTGTTGATATCGATCAACCTGCCTCCGGCGGCCTCACACCACGCAAAAGCACTCCACCAATTCAGCCTAACTTTACTTCGGCAATAAGTTGTTATTTTATCATCATCCAAAAGAAGGTCGCCATAACCGCGAGCGCATTCACCAATCTTTGTTGCCCATGCAACAGCTTTTGTAGACAGACAAGAGCAAAGCAATAAAATCATAAGTGTTTTTTTCATATTTTTTTCCTTTCTTTTTTTTAATAAGGGCAAGTTCCATAATTTTGATTTACATCAACACAAACGCCGTACCATAAAGCACCTTCCGGATGCCCGAGTGATGACGAACAAGTATTTTTACTCCACTGAATAGAGCAATATTGTTTTTGTGGGCATTTTTTGTTCTCTGAAAAAGTTGTTGTAGGTAAGGTGTTGTCCCCCATACTTGGTACTAAACTCGTAGAATTTGTATTAAACGGACGACATTTACCGTATAATGTTGTTTGAGTTGTCTCTGTGTTAATCGTTGGTGCCGTTGCGGTTAAATCCCAATTATCGGCAGTCCAAAAAATATTACAGTATTCACCTAATTTTGTACAATCTTTTGTAATAGTAAAAATTGTTTCTGTTGTTTCGATACCGGAAACTTTTGTTAATGTCCTTCCGGCTATAAAGGTTGCTTCACAATCCGTATAATATTTGATGTCGCCGGTTGCTTGGGTTGTGGTAAAATACCCGGAACATTGACGGTCTGAGATAAGACATTGATTTTCGCCTGCGTGAACGCCGCATAATTGATCATTTGGACAACACCATGTGTTTATTTCATCTGAACAAGTTGTATATTCTGTTTCATCACATAAACAACCGGTTCTGTCCGAATTGACAACTTGATCCGCGTTGCATTCTGTGCAACGACCAATTTTATTACAATAGCCGATAAAGCCATCCCCACAATCAGCTGTCGTGGCGCATTCTATGGGAAGTCCTTGTCCGTTAAAAGCAAATATAATATTGTTTTGTTCTTGGCATTGTGTTTTGGGCGTCTCATCTTCATCGAAAAATGCCAATTCGCCATCTTTTTGCTGTTTTAACAACAAATCACACACGCCTTTTTCAACCGATAAAACCAAAACATAAATTTGCCCTTGTAAATCGTATCGTGTTAATAATTGTTTTGCCGATTCCGTCGTAAAGGAAATATTCTCCCAATCTGTATCAAATTGAGGTGTTTTATCATATTCTTCAGCATAAGCAAGTTGTGCATCAGTCAGTAATTTGTTTGCTGTGTTTTTATACATAAGATATTTTATCTGATTGAACGTAGCCAAAGAAATTGCGCCGATTATTGCAATGACGCATATTATTTCTATCATACTCCGCCCAAGTTCATTTCTAGCAAACATATTCTACTAACCTTTCATTCCAAAGCAAAAAATATCGCCATGGTGAGTGGCGACTGGAAGTTGAAAGCTATTAATGGTAATAGTGCGGGTTATTAGTCGGTATGTTTACCAACCTATTGAACCGCCTTCCAGTCAACAGACCAGAAGGGGTTTTCCACCGATGATAAATCGGCAACCATTAGAGGCTTTCACACCTCAGGGCAGACACCAATCAACCTTGGAAACGATGTTATAATGATAAGATATAAGATGTCAAGAAAAAATTTACAAAAAGTTCAAAGGTTTTATTACATCGATATTTTTACAGAAGCATCGGTAGTACAGATGATAAATGATTTAAATCAGATATTGTAATACTTCCATTAAAGCACTTATCAGAACACACAAACTTTGATATTTTAAGTTTGTTTGTGCAATTTTATAAAAAAAGCTTGATTTTTCATTTTTTTTAGATACAATATAGACTGTTTCGTATGTGGGTCTGTAGCTCAGTTGGTTAGAGCTGGCCGCTCATAACGGTCTGGTCGGGGGTTCGAGTCCCTCCGGACCCACCAATTTAAGAGCCACTCAATTTAGGTGGCTTTTTATTTTGATATGGGATGTTCAATTCCAATCAACAATTCGTTTATGACTGCCGTCATAACTCATTGTGTTTCATTGCGTCTCACCGCAAAACTGCGGCCACAGGCAGGTTTTTGCGGTGCCGTCCTCTTTTTTTTGCGTTTTAAAGGGGCAAGAAAGCCCACCGTTTGCGGGATTTA
>JBJFAP010000090.1:0-2682 GCA_051887975.1 Alphaproteobacteria bacterium
CGTTCAGAAAGCTTATTAGCTGAGAGGAAAGAGTGTTCATATTCTTGTAAATTATAAGAAGCGACCGTTTTATTACCTGCACACGTTTCATTTAAAATCGTAACTGCTGCACCACCGGCAACCAAAGAACGATCAAATACATCTTTAATTTTCTTGCGAATCTTTGTCAAAGGATATAAAGACGAACCCAAAACAACAATAGCAATAATGGCTAATTCCCATGAAGTATAAAGCAAAACCCCGATTAAAGACAACGAAGAAAACATACGCGAAGTAAAGATTTTTAAGTTATTCAATAAACCACTACAAGCCGTATTCGGATCCCCGTCATAACGCATCAAAATCTCACCGGTCGGATTATTATCAAAATACAAAGATTCTTTATGCACCAACTTCGAATACATCTTTTCTTTTAAAGACATTGTAATCTTTGAACCAACCCATGTATTCAAATAAGCGGAAGAATATTCCAACGTACTTTGAAGTAATGTAAACAAGATTATTAGCAAAGGAATAGGTATGCCAAACATTTCTGATTCAATACCTTTTTCTTGCATTACCATTGAATCCATATAAGGTTTCAACATCAAAGCAATTACCGCATCCAGCGAACCTATTGGAATAGTAATCAACGTTGCAAGCAATGCCCGAAACCAATAAGGTTTAACAAAAGGCCACATACGTTTGTAATTACGTATAAATGAACTTTTCTTTATTTCCCCCTTTTGTGTTTTTTTAATCATTTAAATCCCTTTTGACAAACGGTTGATGACACGTTCTTTTCCCATAACTTGCATAATAGCATACAAGTCTGCCGATTGTGTTCTGCCTGTTATAAACACGCGAATAACACCGGCCGCATCAGCGACTGAACCTTTGAAGTTTTCAGGATTTGCTTTGTAAGCTTTCATATCACAACAAAAACCGTTTTTGTCTGCAACTTGTTTAATTTTTTCAAACCAAACATTTTTATCATCTTGATGATTATAAATTTCAATATAATCTTTAAGAATGTTCTTTATGTCATTGTCAGATATTGTTTTTATCAATTCTTTTGCTTCATCAAAAGACAAGGTAAATATGTCATCAAAAAAGAAACTTGTTTCCTTTTTAACATCTTTCCAAGTGGTAATATCCTTACGCACTTTCTTTGCGCCTGCGCGTTCAATATCCAAAATTTGCTTCATATAATCTGCATTTTCCTTCATTTTTGACGCAAACTCTGTGTCGTATTTTTCACACCAAGAAAGTGCATTGTCGTACACCTGCTCTGCCGTCATACGACCGATTGTATCACGCGCAATACTGTCCAATTTTACAAAGTCAAACAAAGCACCAGATGAACCGATTTTTTTAATTGAAAACGGAAATTCTTTATAAGATTTATCCGGATTTTGTCTGCGCCAATCTTCAAAATTAGAGTTTACCAAATTGAGCAAATACTCAATCAAAGCCTCTTTCGGATAACCGTTTTTGACAAAAGACATCGCATTTGCTTCCGGATCCAAACGCTTTGATAACTTTCTGCGATTGCCATTTTCATCAACTTTTTGAATCGTTGGCGTATGTACATATTTTGGTGCCTTCCAACCCAAAGCATCAAATAATTGTGAATGCAACGGCCAAGTTGATAACCATTCATCACCGCGAACAACAATTGTCGTCCGCATTAAATGATCGTCCACAGCATGTGCAAAGTGGTAAGTAGGAAGTCCATCCCCTTTCATAATAACAACGTCTAAATCATTTTCCGGAAATTCCCTTTTACCACGAACCATATCTTCCAAAATAATTTTCTTTGTATAATGCCCCAGAGATTTGAAACGCACAACAAATTTTTTACCGGCTTTTAAGTTTTCCAAAACTTCATCTTCCGTCAATTTACGACATTTTGCAAAAGGTCCATAATATCCACCGCGCACATTTGCTTTTGCCTGCATTTCATGTAATCGCGCATTTTCTTCTTCTGTACAAAAACATAAATAAGCTTTATCTTCTTCCAACAATTTTTTAACAAAGGCTTGATAAATTTCTTTTCTTGCACTTTGAAAATACGGGCCATAATTTCCTTTTTCACATTCGCCCAAAACAGGACCTTCATCATTGATTATTTGGTTATTATGAAATCCCTGTAAAATCAAATCCACCGCTTCTTTGACTTCTCTTTTTTGATCAGTATCTTCCAAACGCAACATAAAAATACCACCGGAAAGATGAGCTGTTCTTTCATCAATCAAAGCGCCATATAATGTTCCCACATGCATAAATCCTGTCGGGCTTGGCGCAACACGGGTAACTTCAGCCCCCTCTGGTAAATTTCTTGGCGGATACTTTGCTTCCAATTCTTCCGGTGTCGGCAACGGATTAGGAAAAACCAAATCAATAATTTCTTTTTTCATTTTACATACTCTTTCAAATTAAACATATATGCGTCATCATATAAGCATTTTTGATAAAAATCAAGCATTCTTTTTTTGAATGATATCTTCGACTTGCTTTTGCAATGTCATATAATCCCGTTTTCCGGAAGCAAGCATAGGAATTTCGCGTTTATAAATAATGCTTTTGGGAATATAAATTTCGGAAAATCCTTGTTGTTGAATAAATGGTGCAACAACATCCAAATTGATTTTATCTGAAGTTGAAACAACAAGGATTTGCTCTCCTTTGGTGGGGGGGGAA
>JBJFAP010000091.1:0-13766 GCA_051887975.1 Alphaproteobacteria bacterium
TTTTCTTTGTCAGTGCGGGAGATTCCTTTTTTTGTTCTTGCATAGCTAACTCCTTTCTTTTTCATTGTATGCACAAACAAATCGAAAATGCAATAAAAAAATAAATATGGAAAATTTTTAATGCAAAAAATTTTAATCTTGTCTTAAGGCTTTGATTAAAATGTGGTAAGCGTCCGTAATGGATTTAAACATTTCTTCTGCTTCTTTTGAACCGGCATTTTTGTCCGGATGATAGATAAATGCCAGTTTTTTATAACTTTTTTTAACACTTTCTTCCGTAATCGGTGGTTGAAGTTTAAGCGTGCGTATGGCATCCAAATTCGCTTGAGTGGCAAAATGCGGATGATGAATATAAGCGTCTTTGCTTTCAAAATCATCAATGTCGGGGTTTTTCCGTCCTTTATTGCGTCCGCGTGATAAGCCCAAAATATCCAAAGGATCTTTCATCGCATTTGCGTATAAGTCGTGAACGTGCCATGTCGGGCGATGTCCAACCTGATCCAAGCGAATTTGTTCTTCCAATTGTTCAGGCGTCATTCCTTCGTAAAAATTCCAATTTTTATTGTATTGTTGCACATGTTCCAAGCAAAACCAATAAAAATTTTTTAAGCTTCGGTCTTTGGGCGCGCGATAAATTCCTTCTTTTGTGCAACCTTCACAATCGCACATTTTTCCAGTGCTTTGCGGTTCGTATGCTTTTGATTTTTTTGTTTTTTTCATAAAATTTCCTCAAAAAATATACATCCATAGGTTGCGTTATTTAAATTGATATACTATTTAAAAGTGTATAGCTGATTTATCAAAGACCAGCCGTTGAGCATAAACTATAACACAAAAGAAAGGAAAAAACAAATGCTTTTATGTAAAAATGTTGTCGTCAATGGAAGACGTACCAGTATGCGTTTGGATAAGGAAACATGGCAAGCTTTATCCGATATTTGTAAACGGGAGAACATTACGCTTTATAAGTTATGTTCTTTGATTGATTCGGCAAAAGGAGAGTCGGGATTGTCCTCTGCAACAAGATTGTTTGTTTTGACATATTATCGGCGTTCTTTGGCCAAGTATGAAGTTGGCTTAAAACCGATTGAACAGGCTGCGCCCAGTTTTCGTATTGAGCAGGTATTAAATATGGTACGTGCCCAATAAACTTTTTATCATTGAATAACAACTTTAAAAGCTCAAAATTGTTTTTGAGCTTTTTTTTATTTTTTACTAGCTTTTTTATCAATTTTGTGTATAATGATACCAGAATGACTGTAGAAAGGTTAAAAATATGACGATTTCACGAATCCAGCGCAATACTTTTATTATTACTTTGTGGACAATTTTATATTTCTGGTGGTTCAGTTGGTATATGGAACGCAACTGGACTTTCGAAATTTTTCAGGCTAAACATTGGCAAATTTTGTGGGATCAATGGTGGTATGGCGGTTGGGTTATTCAAGGATCTTATCATTGGATTTTCTTTTTCAGCTTGATTTTGTGTATCCCTGTATGGATTTGGACAACTTGTTTTTGGCTGAAACGTCATTATACAAAGTTTTTTGAAAAGGCTTTTTGGGATTCAATTTATAAACGCAAGACAAAGGCGATTCATTCCAAGGATACGCGTATCCGTGTGAAAAAGAAAAAGTCATATACGGAAATTCGTCCGCAACCATTGGCCGGAACACCGCAACCTGTTGCACCGGTTCAACCGATGAGTGCGCATAATGCAGCAACGAATGAGGCTTCTGTTGCGCCAAATGCGGGGGAAGATTCTTTTGCGCCATTTAATTTACCCGAAGAGAACGCAAGCGATATACCGTCTTTTGAAATGCCGGAAGTTGTGCCGCTTAATGAAGATTTTGTTTCGATTATGCAACAGGCTGGTGCCGCGGTTATTTCTAATCCGAAAATTGGCGAACAAAAACTGGATTACTTGGCTGTCGGAAAAAATGACATATACTATATTTTGTTGGATGCGGAAAAAGGCAATTGGCTTGCCGATGAAGAACGCTTTAATGACGAAGATCCTTTGTGGTATTCGGAAGAGCCGATTCGCGTTTCACCGATTACAACGATTAAAAAGTTTGAACAAACAGTGGAAGAAAAATTGTCTAAACTTGATATTAAGATGAACGGACATATCATTTTGGTCAAGACGGATGGTAATATTATCAATGTGGAAGATATGCAAGATACTTGGAAAGAAATGGGCGTTTTGGTTGCAAGATCCAATGTCGGTATGCCGGAAGAATTACCTTCGTTTGCAGAAGTATTTCCATCCACAATAGAGCAAACAGATCGTGAAACTGTTGATAAAATAGGAACTATATTCGAAAGTTAGGGGGAAAAATGGTCTTTCAACGCGCGGGAGAATACGCAGATAGAGATAAAGCTGTTTCTTTTTTAATTACATGGTTTGCAATCGCTTTAGTCGTTTGCATTATTTTGTTTTATATCATTCAACCGGTTGCTTTATTTTTGACAGAAGGGTTAAGTCGTCAAACTTTGGCCGATGCGTTGGAATATTGGCGAACACATTGGCGGCCGAATGTATGGGCTTCCGGATATTCTATGTGGATTTCCTCGACATTAAGAACACATTCTATCGGTAAAATTATTGTGCCGTTTATTCCGGTGATTGTTGGATTGGGTATTTTTGTCGGTGCTGTGATTTTAAATCCGAATGACTTTATGCTTAAAACGTTTGGTGGCGGCCGTATGGCAAATTATACAGATATTAAGAAAATGAAATTATTTAACGGATTTATTATTGTTTTGGGGCGTTTTAAGGGTAAACTTTTAAAAATGCCGGAAACGTTGTCTGCGTTGGTGGTTGCGCCTCCCGGAACCGGTAAAACTGTCGGCGTTGTGATTCCGACAATTTTGGAATCCGAAGGTATCAGCGTTATTGTCAACGACCCGAAGCCTGAATTGTGTTATAAAACGTCGGGATTTAGGGCGACACAAGGCCCTGTGTTTATTATTAACTGGGGTGAAGAAGATGTGCCGGAAAAAGGCATTTTCTATCCGTCTTGGAATCCGTTATCACCGACTTGTTTACCGCCTCCCGGACCTCCACGTGATATGTATATCGACTCTATGGTGGCGGTTATTGTTGAAGAACCAAAAGGGGGGACAGATCCGCACTGGTCAAAAACCGGTCGTAATGCGATGTCCGGATTTTTGCACTTTATTTCTTCAAAATGTGAACGCGCCAGAGCAAATGATTATTTTGTCAATCGCTTAATGGAAGGTTCTTTTGATGATGAGGACGCAAAAGTGTTGGCAACATATTATTCCGATATGCCGGATATGAGTGCCAGAACGGCTTTACAAGCTTTACAAGATGGTACTTTATCTTATGAAAATTATGCGCCTGTCGGTACATGGGAAGGTTTGCCGCAATATTGGCATGGATGCGAACCTTGCATTGCAATGATTTTGGATTGGTTAAATGATGCACAAATGAAAATTGCTGCCGATTTGAAACGCCGCGCTGATGAAGGTGATCAAATGGCAGGTTTTGCCGATCCGATGCGTGATGTGTTGGATTATGCTGTGGAAGAATGCAACAGATACCATTATTCGCAACGTGCCATGTTGGAATTAAATCAATTGTCCAGTACACCGGATAAAGAACGCGGGTCTATTTTATCAACAGCATTGACGGGAATTGGTGTTTTTAAAAACTCGGCCGTTCGATCCAGAACGCGTTTTTCCGATTTCACTTTTCGTGATTTGCGTGGTATGAGAGATCCTGTAACCGGAGAAATGAAGCCGGTAACGGTTTATTTGTCCGTCAACCAAGTGGATGCGCGCGCTTTGTCGGTTATTACCGGAATTTTCATTGAATTGATGAGTTCATTCTTAATCGCAAATCCGCCTAACTTTACAGGTTCTGACGGGCAAAAGACAGGTCCTTTCCCCGTGTTGTTTGCTTTGGACGAATTTCCGCAAATGCCGAAATTGGCAGCTGTTAAAGACGGTCCTGCGGTCGGACGTGGACAAAAAGTATCTTATTTGTTAATCGGACAGGATTTGGGACAAATCTCCGGACAGTACGGTAAGGATGACTTGGAAACAATTATCACAACAACAGCCGCTAAAGTTATTTTGGCGCAAAACAACGAACAGACGGCACAACGTTTCGAAAAAATGATTGGTTCAAAAACCATTCAAACGCAAAGTGTTTCAAAACAAGAAGCTTTCGGATTTAACCCGAAACTTTCCGCATCTGTTTCAACGTCTTTGCAATCAAGTTCCGTTGTCGGTGCTTCTGAAATGATGAGCTTGGATATGATGAAACAATATGTCATTTTCCAAGGTTTCTTAAACCGTCCGATTTTGGCGGATGCTCCGCGTTGGTATTTGGATAAGTCAATGAAGAAAAAATGTTCATTGCCTTCTGCTCCGTACGTTCCTTATTGGATTGTGGCGCAACGTGAAAATACACAATTGGATGCATTGTCTTCAGCGCTTAATGAAGAAATTGTTGAATTGGCGAGTTAATAATGGTATCAGAAGTTCTTTTCCCGACACACAACAAGAAAAGTATGATGCATATCACACAGAATATGCTGCATGATTTGTCTTTTTGGGAAGCCAAGTTTCAGGAAATGAATTTCCCCGGTATGGATTTGGTGGAAGCAACGGCCTATCCGTTGACTTTGTTGGAAAAAGTAAATCGCAAAAAGCAATATAAACGTGTCAAAAATGACTTTTTAAAATATTTGTGTTATCACTTTGTCAATGACTTACGCGAAGCCGGTTTGACAGAAGATGATATCTTTTATCTTAAAAAGGGGATATTGCCGGAAAATTACAACGTTCATTTAAAAATCCCGTTTGATTATACGGGCTCTGTAAATTTTACAAATATGGTTTTGATACAAAATTTGCCGTATCATGAGGACATTCACCGTTTTATGGATATGCAGATGGAAAATATGTCAATTACGACTGTTCCGGAAAAGTTATATATTCCTGTTCCAACCGGTTCTGTATATATTCCTTTGAGTATGTATTCCGGAAGCGGTGGAAAAGGCAAACATGACCGAAGCGTTTTTGCCGGATATTCGGAAAGTGCGTACAAGCGTTTGACTCAAAGAACGATGCGGGGGCGGTGATGTTATTGATGAAAAAATTGTTAAATAAAATTTATGAAGACCATGCGCAAATATTCAAGCCTGTTCCCGAAACGGATTTGCGCGCTTTGCGTATGCAAATGGCAAAAGATAAAATGATACCGCTTCCTTCTGATTACATACAATTTTTAATGCTGACAGACGGATTGGTTTATAACGGTTTGCGTTTTTTCGGCGTTAAAGCACATGAACGCGAGCAAGCAAATTATTCTTTCCCGAGTTTGTTGGATGTCAATAAAGATTTTTATTCCAGAAATCGCCGTTCTGATTTTTTGATTGTCGGAGAAAAAGATGAAGATTTATTGATTTATTCGCCATCTCAAAAGACATATCAAATTACGGATAAGTTGGATTTGATTGCGGATTTGGACTTGCCCAGATTTTTTGACGTACTGTACTTTTTTACACAAGAAGCGATTACGCCACCAATTAAAAACAATCCGGACGAAAGTTAAAGATATTTTTTCACATATTTTCTGATTTTAAGCAGTGTTTGTTCTTTAGGTCCTTCCGTATCGATAACACGCCACCAAATAACGCCTGTACTTTGCGAAATTTGTTTTTGTAAAGCTTGTTGTGTTTTGATATCAGAAGGGTTGTTTTTTCTTATTTGTACACGTTCCAGACGGGTTTTTAAAGAAGCTGTCATCCAAAATCCGTCAAAGGGCACATTCAATCGTTTTGCCAGCTGTTCCATTTTTTTTCTTTCATGCGGTGAATAAAAAAGGGCGTCTGCAATTACTGTATGCCCACACGAAAGGGCGTGTTTGATTTGTCTGCGCATTTCGCGATAAACAAGTCGTTCGTTTTCATCTGTATAATAACTGTCATCCAGTTGTGTATCAAACGGCACATTTGCCAATTGTTTGCGGACAATATCATCACGAATAATAATTGCGCCCAACGGTTGGTTCAGTAAGGGGGCAATTTCTCGTGCAATTCGCGATTTTCCAGAACCGGAAAGGCCACCACAAGCAATTAAAAAAGGTTTTCTGTGCGATTTGGGTAAGTACTTATAAAATTGAATCTCATTCTGACAAGATAAATAATGATTCATAAAAATGGAAGTCAATCTTTTGTTTGACAGTGTTAAAAAAGCTGACAGCAACATTGATAAATAAAAAAGCACATCCTTTTTTTTAACGTCAACTAAATTTGAAAAAACAAATTGTCCATCATGAAAATCAATGTCATCAAAAGACGAAATATGTTTACCGTGTTGATTGAGATCCGCTAATTTTTCGGCAAGAGTCATCATTTCGAACCGGTCTAATAACTTATTGGCAAAAGCTTGCTTTAAGTTCATTACACGCTTCCTTGATCTAATGAAAACATAACGGGGTCAACGCCCATCAGGGTGAGTGCTTTTTTCCATTTGCTTTCAATGTTGCCATCAAATAAAAAATCAGCCGTTGAGTCCATAACCAACCAAGAATTGCCGGCAATTTCCAACTCTAATTGACCGGCAGCCCAAGAACTGTACCCCAAAAAGATAAGTGCTTTTTCGGGCGCGTTCTGTCCTGTTGCAATTTTTGCCAAAACATCAACGCTGACAGTTAAGCTGATATCGTTTGTTAAAGGCGTTGTGTCGCTGCCTTTAAAATCATTCGAATGTAAGATAAATCCCCTGACAGGATCAACCGGTCCGCCCAATAACACAGGACGATTGTCATCTTTTGCGGCAGTTAAACTTAATTGTGAAAGAACGTCTTTGAATTGTATCGGTGCTTTTTTATTGATGACAAGCCCTAAAGAACCGTCCTTTTCGCTGTTAGAGCAAATATAGATAACCGTATTTTCAAAAAAGTCATCTGTCATATTCGGAACGGATACTAAAAACTTATTCGTCAAAGAACCGGTACTGACGAAAGGAGAAATTTTATCAGTCTTCATCTCGAGTCGGTGCAACGTTATCCATTACTTCAGCCATATCGTGATCATCATCGCCCAATTCGGAAGGATCTTCCAATAAATCTTCATTTTCTTCTTCCGTATCTTGGAAATCAATGTCGCTGACAGCAGAGGCAACCAAGTCTTCTTCATCCAATTGTTCTTGTAAAGCTTTAATGTTGCTTGCGCTTTTTAAAGCCGCTTCCAACTTGGCGGCGTTCATTTCTTCGGCATTGTATTCTTGCCCACATTTCGGGCATTTAAATACTTTCTTTTTCATATCGTAAAAGAATGCACCGCAAGATAAACATTTTCTTTTTGTTCCCCATTCAGGTTTTGTCATAATTGTTCTCCTATTTAAATTCATAATTTTAATAATATGCGTATGCAACTATATTTTCTTCTTGTCAACAAGAAAATTTAAAAATATGATATTTTTATCAAAATTTTTTATATATGAACGAAAGGAATGAAAAATGATTATTGCAATAGATGGTACTTCAGCGGCAGGAAAAGGAACGCTGGCAAAGAAATTAAAAGATTATTTCGATTTTGCTTATTTGGATACGGGCGCGCTTTATCGCGCTGTTGGAAAAAATGTGTTGGATATGGGAAAAGATCCGTCAGATGAAGATGCTGCAGTTCAGGCAGCGCAAAATTTAAAGCCTGAAGATATGCTGACACTTCAGGAAAATCCGGCCATTCGCACGCAAGAATGCGGACAAGCGGCATCAAAAGTGTCTGCTATCGAAGGCGTCAGACAAGCTTTGTTTGATTTTCAACGTCGATTCGCTTTATCTGCCGTTAAACCGGACGGAACACCGGCAAAAGGGGCAATTTTGGACGGCAGGGATATCGGAACTGTTGTTTGTCCGGATGCGCAAATTAAGCTGTTTTTAATGGCATCGCCCGAAGTTCGTGCAAAAAGACGACAAAAAGAGTTGCAAGAAAAAGGAATCTGTGCTACATTTGAAGAGGTTTTATCGGAAGTCAAAGCGCGTGATGAACGCGATTCGAACAGGGCGGTTGCCCCGTTGAAGCCGGCAAATGATGCGCTTGTGATAGATACTTCCGATTTAACGATTGATGAAGTCTTCACTAAAGTTTTGGATTTTATCAATAAACAATCTTAACAAAAGACCGCCGGAACCTGCCGGCAGGCATTTTTTGATAAAGTAAAGGAAAATATGAATATGAGTGAAAATAAAGAAGATTTCTCTGCCTTGCTCGATGAGTTTATGGGCAAAGAAAAATCATTACAAAATACAGTCGTTAATGGAACAATCGTTGCTTTAGATGATGAATATGCGACAATTGATGTCGGATTGAAGTCCGAAGGACGTTTGGCAATTAAAGAATTAGGCTTGAAAGAAGAACCAAAAGTCGGTGATAAAATTGACGTTTATATTGACAGATACGAAGACCGTGATGGTTTGGTCGTTTTGTCCAGAGAAAAAGCACGTCGTGAAGAAGCTTGGGTTGAATTGGAAAAATCTTTGACCGCCGGCGAACAAGTTATTGGTACGATTTTCGGCCGTGTTAAAGGTGGCTTTACAGTTGATTTGAACGGTGCTGTTGCATTTTTGCCGGGGTCTCAAATTGATGTTCGCCCGATTCGTGATGTAACACCGTTAATCGGCGTAGCTCAACCGTTTCAAATTTTAAAGATGGACAAAATTCGCGGAAACATTGTTGTTTCTCGTCGTGCCGTTTTGGAAGAATCCCGTTCCGAACAACGTTCTGAAATTATCAAGAATTTAACAGAAGGTCAAGTTGTTGACGGTGTTGTTAAGAACATTACAGACTACGGTGCTTTCATTGATTTGGGTGGTGTTGATGGCTTGTTGCATGTAACGGATATTTCTTGGAAGCGTATCAATCACCCGTCAGAAGCTTTGTCTGTCGGACAAAACGTTAAAGTTCAAATCATTAAATTTAACCAAGATACACAACGCATTTCTTTGGGTATGAAACAATTGGAAAAAGATCCATGGGAAGGTGTTGACGCAAAATATCCTGTCGGTACAAAAATTAAAGGTCGTATTACAAACATTACAGATTACGGTGCGTTTGTTGAATTAGATCAAGGTATCGAAGGTTTGGTTCACGTTTCTGAAATGAGCTGGACAAAGAAAAACGTTCATCCGTCAAAATTGGTTTCTACAAGTCAAGAAGTTGAATGCATCGTTTTGGATGTCGATGAATCAAAACGCCGCATTTCTTTGGGTATGAAACAATGTCAGGAAAATCCATGGCAAGTCTTTGCCGATGCGCATAAGGTCGATGATGTTATCGAAGGTGAAATTCGCAATATTACTGAATTCGGCTTGTTTATGGCTTTGGGTGGTGATATTGACGGCATGATCCATATGTCCGATTTGTCTTGGGATAAAGCTGGTGAAGAAGCGATTAAAGACTATAAAAAAGGTCAGGTCATTTCTGCCAAAGTTTTGGATATTGATGTTGAAAAAGAACGCGTCAGCTTGGGTGTTAAACAATTAACAGCCGATCCGTTTGAAGGTGCGTCTGTCGATATCAAGAAAGGCGAAGTTGTAACAGCGGTTATTACCGGAATTGAAGAAGGCGGAATTGCTGTTGAAGTCGGTGGCGTTAAGGGCTATATCAAAAAAAGCGATTTAGCAAAAGAACGTTCTGAACAAAAACCGGATCGTTTTGCTGTCGGTGAAAAAGTCGATGCAAAAGTAACCGTTTTTGATGCAAAATCTCGCAAATTGAATTTGTCCATTAAGGCAAAAGAAGTTGACGAAGAAAAAGCAGCAATGGCTGAATTCGGATCTGCTGATTCGGGTGCTTCTTTGGGCGATATTTTGGGTGCTGCGTTAAGCAAAGCCAAAAAGAAAGTTGCAAAGGCCGAAGATAAGGAAGAAGCCGAAGAACAAAAGCCGGCAAAAGCCAAAAAAACAACAAAGAAAAAAGCAGCAGAAAAAGAGGAAACTCCAGCTGAATAATCTTTGATTTCTAAATTAAATCCCCGTCCTAATCGGTCGGGGATTTTTTTTGTTATAATACCAAAAAAGGGAATGTCATATTCGGGCTATTTTTTTATACGTTATTCTCAGGTTTGACCCGAGAATCTCTATGGATACTCGCAATGAATGCGAGTATGACAATGTTATGGTGCGCGTATGACAAGGAAGGAATGGATTCTTCACCCACAAGGGGTTCGGAATGACATACACTTTTTTTAGTTATATTCGGGTTTGGCCCGAGAATCTTTATGGATACTCGCAATGAATGCGAGTATGACAAAAAATAAAGAACGTCATTCTGAAGCGTCAGCGAACAATCCACAACCCACAGCATTTATTGGATTTTTCACCCACAAGGGGTTGAAAATGACACACACTTTTTTTAGTTATATTCAGGCTTGACACGAGAATCTTTATGGATACTCGCAATGAATGCGAGTATGACAATGTTATGGTGCGCGTATGACGAAGAAAAATGGATTCTTCGGTCGTTCCATTCCCTCGGAATGACGGGAAAAAGGCAGGGCATTATTCTGAAGCGTCAGCGAAGAACCAAGTTTAGCATAACAGGAAACGGAATCTCTTCGGATACTTTAAGTACTTACAAAAAACAAAAGCACGACAAAATGTGGTATGTAAAAAACGCAACATACCGCACTGTTTTGAAATACTTGTATAAGAGCAAGAATGGTGGGTGTATGTGGACTCGAACCACAGACCTTTACGATGTCAACGTAACGCTCTAACCACCTGAGCTACACACCCTAAAGAATGATAATCTTATAGCAGAAAAAGAATCGCTTTGCAAGTATTTTTTTATTTTTCTTACATTAAATCATTTTTCTTTTCTAAAACAAAGCGTTTCGCTGTGTCTTTGTCGCACGTTCCTTTTGCTTCTGTAAAGGCAGCTTGTCCGTTTTCATCAAAAAACACAAAAACAGCGCAATCGGGCAATTTAAACACCCATGATTCATGGGGCTTTTCTTTTCTGACAAAAGTCGGTGTTCCCATCATTTGGCGTATTTCTTCCAACGTTTTACCGTGCAGGAGAATTTGTGATTTCGGGGATGCCATTGACAAAATCATATTGGCTTTTTTTTCTTCCAAAGTGGTACAGCACGTTAATATGCCACAACACAGCAATAACAAAACAATCAATTTTTTCATGCACAACATTGTACGTTCAAAACAAATTTTGTCAATATATTTTTATCAATATTTACGCATTAAAGAAACCAATCTTCCTTGCACGCGAACACGCGATTCGGGTAAAATTCGAGTTTGATATGTCGGATTTTCAGGCTCTAATGCAATAGAAGATCCTTGTCTGCGCCAGCGTTTCAAGGTAACTTCCTGTTCATCAACTAAAGCCACGACAATTTGACCGTTTTCAGCTCTGTCAGTTCTTTCGATGATAACCGTATCGCCATCCATAATGCCGACATCAATCATCGAATCGCCTTCCACTGTCAAAGCATAATGTTCGCCTCTGCCAAGTAAAGACATTGGAACAGGAATGTGATTCGTCATATCGCGTACCGCTTCAATCGGCAATCCGCATGCAATTTTTCCATATAAGGGGATTTTTCGTTCTTCTTCGACTGGTGGATTTTGGGGTGTTATTTGAATAATTTGCGCTTGAGGTAATTTCAAAACTTCCAATGCCCGTGCTTTGTGCGGTAATTTTCTTAAAAAACCGCGTTCTTCCAAAGAAGCCAACAATCTGAAAATACCGGATTTTGATTTTAAATCCAAAGCCTGCCGCATTTCATCGTAAGAAGGCGATACCCCCTTTTTATTCAAAGCATCATTGATGAACAATAACAATTTACGTTGCTTTTCTGTCAGCATTTTTATCTCCGTTTTATTTATATTCTTATTTTGTTCTATATTAGTTCTTTTACTCTGTCAACAGCTTTTTTACTTTTTTATGTTGTAAAACTTTAAAAATCCGTTTATAGTAAGTATAGTTTTAATATCAGGACATAAAAAGATGAATTTTATACAAATGATAGGGCGTGTTTGCTTAAACTTTTTTGAAAGCGCGGGACGTTTGACGCTTTTTACATTACAAGCGATTTATCATTGTTTTACGCCCCCATTTTATTTTAAACAATTTTTGATTCAATTTATTGAAATCGGTTTTTATTCTTTACCGGTTGTCGCTTTAACCTGTACGTTTTCGGGAATGGTTATTGCACTTCAAACATACACCGGTTTTGCAAGAGTTTCTGCTGAAGGGGCTGTGTCTATGGTCGTTTGGATCGCTGTTACCAGAGAACTTGCACCGGTAATGGCCGGTTTGATGGTGGCAGGAAGAATCGGCGCTTCAATGGCGGCAGAGCTTGGTACGATGCGTGTAACAGAGCAAATAGATGCTTTGACGACTTTATCCACGAATCCGTTTAAATATTTAATTTCTCCGCGTATTGTTGCGGGTATTTTGATGGTGCCTTTTTTGGTGTTGATCGGTGATATTTTGGGTATTTGCGGCGGCTATCTTATCGGTGTTTATAAATTGAATTTTAATGCGACTTCATATTTGGTAAATACTTGGAATTTTATGCAAGCGATGGATGTGATTTCAGGACTTGTAAAAGCCGCTGTTTTCGGGTTGATTATTACTTTGATGGGCTGTTATAACGGTTTTAATTCCAAAGGTGGTGCGCAAGGTGTCGGTACGGCGACGACCAATGCGGTTGTGTCTTCATCAATTTTGATTTTGATTTTTAACTATATCATTACAGAAGTATTCTTTTAAAGAAAGGCTGATTAAATGTTTTCAATTTTTAAGAAAAAACAAGCAACTATGATTTCTGCTAAAATTCCCAAGATTCGGATGAAGGACGTATATAAAGCTTTTGGAAAAAAGAAAATTTTGCAAGGTCTTGATTTGGAAATAAAACGCGGTGAATCTTTGGTAATTATCGGTGGATCAGGAACTGGAAAATCCGTTACATTAAAATGTATTTTGGGACTTTTGGAACCTGACAGCGGAACGGTTGAAATTGATGGCGTTGATGTTGTCAATGCTTCAGCATCGGAAAAAGAAAGAATCAATTCGCAAATGGGAATGTTATTCCAAGGTGCAGCCTTGTTCGACAGCTTAAGTGTGTGGGAAAATGTTGCGTTTGGCTTAATACAAGGAAAGAAAGTTTCTAAAAAAGAAGCCAAAAAAACAGCCATAGAAAAATTGGCTCAAGTGGGTTTGACAAAAGATGTTGCTGATATGTATCCCGCTGATTTATCGGGAGGCATGAAAAAACGAGTGGGTTTGGCGCGCGCGATAGCAACGAATCCGGAAATTATTTTCTTTGATGAACCGACAACGGGGCTTGATCCGATTATGTCAGATGTTATCAATGATTTGATTGTCTCTTGTGTAAAAAAATTGGGTGCAACGGCATTGACTATTACGCATGATATGGCTTCAGCGCGAAAGATTGCCGATCGAATTGCGATGCTTTATCAGGGAAAAATTATTTGGATTGGTACAGTCAAGGAAATTGAAAAAACAACGAATCCTTATGTTAAACAATTTATTACTGGTTCTGCCGAAGGACCGATTACAATGTCTGTAAAGGAATAAAATGGCAAAACCGACAAGTCAATTTGTATGTCAAGAATGTGGTGCTGTCTATCCAAAATGGGCGGGACGTTGTGATTCGTGTGGGGGATGGAATTGTATTGAAGAAGTGGCAATCACTTCCCCGACGACTTCAAAATCTGTTGCCGGCAGAACAGGACAAAG